>CAZMZK010000008.1:0-25982 GCA_964570705.1 uncultured Micavibrio sp. | reverse complement strand
CAAGGTTCCATCGGTTATTATATATAATCTGATGGGCCGTACCCTAAAACATCTTATCCGGAAAGCCAAGAAGAATCCCATCCCCCATCGGGCACTATTCCCCATTTTTGCTTTATTACGCCTATATTACGCCTATTTCCTCTTTTTCTTCGGGAGAAATTGCGTTAGGATTCGCCTCAATCTGGAGGATCTATCACCATGTCGAAAATTAAAGTTGCCAACCCGATCGTTGACATTGACGGGGATGAAATGACCCGCATTATCTGGGGGTGGATCAAGGATAAGCTGATTTATCCCTATCTGGATATCGATTTGAAATATTATGACCTGTCTATCCAGAATCGGGACGCGACCAATGATCAGGTCACCATTGATGCCGCCAATGCCATCAAACAGTATCGGGTCGGCGTCAAATGCGCGACCATTACACCGGACGAAGCCCGTGTCAAAGAATTCACCCTGAAAAAAATGTGGAAATCCCCCAACGGCACCATTCGCAATATTCTGGATGGAACGGTCTTTCGGGAACCAATTATCTGCCGGAATATTCCCCGCTATGTTCCGGGATGGACATCTCCCATTATCATCGGCCGTCATGCCTTTGGCGACCAGTACAAAGCAACGGATTTTAAAGTCACCCGCCCCGGCAAACTGACCATGACCTTCCACCCCGCCGATGGTGGGCCCGCCGAGACGCACGATGTCTTTGATTTTGCCTCCTCTGGCGTGGCTATGGGGATGTATAATGTGGATGACTCCATCCGTGGATTTGCACGGGCGTGCTTTAATTATGCGCTGGCCCGTCGTTATCCCCTGTATATGTCGACGAAGAACACCATCCTGAAAGCCTATGATGGCCGCTTTATCGAAATTTTTGCCGAAGTCTTCGCAGAATTCAAAGTGGCCTTTGACGAAGCGGGCCTGACCTATGAACATCGCCTGATTGATGACATGGTCGCCTTTGCCGTCAAATCCAATGGCGGCATGGTTTGGGCGTGCAAAAATTATGACGGCGATGTGCAATCCGATGTGGTGGCCCAAGGTTTTGGGTCTTTGGGGTTAATGACCTCTGTGCTGCTGACTCCGGACGGACAAACGGTCGAAGCCGAAGCCGCCCACGGCACGGTGACCCGTCATTATCGCCAATACCAAAAAGGGGAAAATACCTCGACCAACCCGATTGCCTCGATTTTCGCATGGACTCAAGGCTTGAAATATCGCGGACAATTCGATAATACCCCTGATGTGGTTGCTTTTGCCAACGCTTTGGAAAAATCTTGTGTACAAACGGTGGAAAAAGGCTATATGACCAAAGATCTGGCCTTGTTAATTGGCAAAGACCAACCCTACCTGACGACCGAAGCCTTTATGGACAAGGTCGCCGCCACGTTAAAAGACTTATTGCAATAGACGAAAGACAACCGGAAAAGACAGAATGATGACCTTGAAACGCACCCTATCCGCTTTTGCTGTGACGACACTTCTGGCGACATCTTCGTTGGCCGGAGCCGCCACGACGCCTGCCGCCGGAGCCTATACCAAGCCCTATATCGGACAGATGCAGGAAGTGACCGCAAAATACGAAGACACGCTGGTGCATATCGGGCGGGAATATGGTGTGGGATTTGTGGAAATGCGGGCTGCAAACCCCAGCGTGGATCCATGGATTCCAGGAGCAGGATCAAAAATCGTTATTCCGACCCTGAACATTCTGCCCGACGCCGCACATGAAGGTGTGGTCATCAATCTGGCAGAAATGCGGTTATACCTGTATCGCACTCCCAACTCCGAACCGCTCACCTTTCCGATCGGGATTGGCCGTGATGGCTTGAAAACCCCTATGGGTGTCACGTCGGTTGTCCGGAAAAAAGAAGATCCCACCTGGACACCAACCGAACGGATGCGCCGGGAAGACCCGACCTTGCCCATGTCTGTGCCTCCGGGGCCGGATAATCCGATGGGATCGCATGCCCTGTATCTCGGATTCCCGACGGTCGCGATCCACGGCACCAACAAACCTTACGGGATTGGCCGCCGCGTCAGCAGTGGCTGTATCCGCATGTTCCCCGAAGACATTACCCAGATTTTTAAGATGGTTCCGGCAGGGACAAAGGTCACTGTTGTCGATCAACCCATCAAAGCCGCCTGGATCGGCGACCGTTTCTTTCTGGAAGTCCATCCAACACAGGAACAGGCCACCATTATGGAACATGAAGGCACCGTCCCTGACTACCAACTATCAGAAAACGATCTGAGCATGATTATGCGGGTCGCCGGAAAAGATGCCAAAGATCTGGATTGGTCGAAGATCCGCCAAGTGGTCAAAGAACGCAAAGGTTATCCGATCCCCATTGCCAGCCGCGCGGTGGCGGATATCAAACAAGCCGACAAATAGGCCTATATGTGACGCAAGCTGTATGATACCATTATCAGGATTTCGATCCAGACATCCTCCACAGAAAGTCACCCTATGAACATTCTTCTTTTCGGATCTCGCGGACAAGTGGGGACGGATTTGCAACGGGAACTGGCCGCCTTTGGACAGGTCGTGCCTGTTACGCTGGATCTGCGCGATTCCGGGGCTTTGGCCGATTTTCTGTCCGCAACGCCCGCAGATATTATTATCAATGCGGCCGCCTTTACCCGCGTGGATGACGCCGAAACCCAACAGGACGCCTGCAGGGCCATCAACACCACAGCCCCGACCATCATGGCGCAGGCCGCAAAATCCATAGGCGCGGTGTTTGTGCACTATTCCACCGACTATGTCTTTGATGGATCGGGGGATACTCCATGGACCGAAATCGATCACCCTGCCCCGCTCAATGCCTATGGCCGATCCAAGTTATTGTCCGAGCAGGCCATCGCCGATTCCGGATGTGATGCGTTGATCTTCCGCTGTTCATGGATCTATAGCCCGCATGGCCAGAATTTTATCAAAACCATTCTGAAACTTGCCCAGACACGTCCGCATTTGAATATTGTGGATGACCAGATCGGGGCCCCGACCTCCTCCGCGTTTATTGCCAAAGCCACGGCGACAGCCCTCGCGCAGGCTCTGAAACAGCGGGATCTGTGTGGTCTCTATCATTTATGTTGTGCCGGAGACACATCCTGGTACGGATTGGCCGCCCATATTCTCGAAAAAAGTGGTCTGCCGTTGTCGTGTCGCCTCGCGCCGATCCCCAGCGCGAGTTACCCGCAACCCGCCAAACGCCCACATAATTCGCGCCTGTCCACCGCCAAACTGCAAACAGCTTTCGGCATCGTGCCGCCTTTGTGGGACGATGAAGTCGACCGTTTGCTACCGGATATCGTCGCAACTCTCTAAAGATTTTTCATTTTCTGTTTGACAAACGGTCGTAGATGGTGTAGGAATTTATTCACAAAGCCACACGTGCGCCCGAATTTTGCCGATCACCCCGTTGATCGGCTTTTTTTATGGCCCATCTGTGCCCCATCCAACCACAGGAGATTATTAACATGCCGGTTCCTCCCCGCATACGCCCCATCGTGTCTATCGCCCTCGCCTTTAGCCGCGCCACCAATTCCCAATACGCAACCCTTCACACAATCGGAGTTTAACATATGAGCACAATCACCATTCTTGATGCCAACGGCACAACCCAAACCGTTGCCAAAATCAATGCCACCGGTCAGGCCCCCATGGCCGAGAGCATGCCCGTAACCTTGGCCAGCGATCAGACTCCGGTCATCACGGCCAACGTCACCAACAAATTCCGTGAAGCCTTTGAATCCTATACACCCAATAGCGTCTGGGCCGAAAATAAAGCCCTCGGCGATATTATCCAGTTGGATGGAAACGCCGCCGCCGCGTCCTATCTGGTTATTTCCAAAGACCCTTTATCTGCCGGAACGGAATCGACTCTCGGAACACTGACCACCTTTACCGCGCCCTTTGAAGCCGCATTAGGGCTTCACATGTCCCAACGCACATTGGGGCAGGAATTTTCCAGCGAGTGTGTTTCTACAGAATCTCCCTTACCTTTCTTTGCGGATGTGGCCATCGCGTCAATCTCGCAAGGGGGGTCAACATTGACCGTAACCACTGCGACGCCACATAATCTGGCTCCGGGCATGCGCATCGGTATTCGCGATTGCGTGGATAGCCGTATGAATTATCAGGCCTTGGTTGTCGCCACGACCCCCGCCACCACACAATTTACCTGCACAGCAGGGCCGATGGGGGTTCTTCCCGCTGTCACAGCAGGCCCATTCACATCGGGATATGTCTATATCCGGTCAGCCTTGGGATACGCACCGAACGGCACCTCGATGATCTTCGAAAATGCGGTCGCCACAAATGCGTCCTTTTATGTGCGCGCCAAAAGCGGAGATGCCCTCCCCTCGGCTTCGGCTCCAGGATCCCATGCAGCTTCGATCTTGAGCACAGCCTCCTTCCAAGCCATTACTGCAGCGGCCACCTATGCATTCCAGCCAACCAACGAATACCGCCTGTCCCAATTTATTGACGGCATTCAATGGTCGGATGTTGCGGTTGACAGTATCGGCGCCGCCACCAGCCGTTACAAACGGACACAGGTCGTTCCGGATCATACCGTGACTTATATTTTGCGATTCCGCGCGGTCAACAGCAAATCTCTGACCATTCCGAACGCCCAGATTGTCAGTGCGACAAAAACGGGAACGGCAACCGCCACGATTATAACCGCCACACCCCATGGATTAACCACCTCGGATCTCGTGAACGTTTATGGCTTGCGCGATCAAACAAACTTTCCAAATCTGACCGTTGCAACGGCCATCACATCGATTATCAATGCGACCACATTTACCATTGCCATCGGCGGAGCCGTAACCGCCACCACCTATGGCGGATATGTCTCCCGTGTCAATGGTGGGCAAGTCCAGCAAGGCGCGGTAACCATGGCCGCGCAATCGGTTGCCCGCACCTCCAATATTATGACGCTGGTCGGCAGTGCCTCTTGGTCAGGGGTTGTGATCGGAGATTATCTCAACCTTGTCGGCATTCGTGACAATACGACCGGAGCCAGCCTCGGGGTGGACGGTCCGTATCGTGTCCGCGATATCCAGACCACCAGTCTGATTCTGGATCCCATCGGAAACGCCCCGACCGGAGCCAATATCGCCACAACCAATTGTGGCGGCGGGGTGATTAAACGGACAGATCTGCGTATTTCTTTTGCCCGTATTCTGGATTTTGAACGCCAACGCATCGAAATGTTACCGCGTCCGGCCGGAGACTCGTCCACAGCCATGCCAGTTGTGGTTAACAATACCCCATCGGTCACGGCAACGGTCTCGAACGGTCAAACGGCCCATGACGGTGTGATGACAGGGTATCCGGTACGGATCGGAGGGCGTGCGGTAACTGCCAACTTTACCCCCGTAGCCACCGGAGACGCCACCGATCTGATTGCCACCACGGTCGGGGTTCCCATCCAGAAACCCTATGCCATTCCCGAAGCCGGATGGAACGCCAGTGTTGCGTTGACAACCACCACAGCCACGGCCTTACAAGCGGCGGCGGCCGCGGGATTAAAACGGCACATTACAGCCTTGCAGGCCATCAACACCGGAGCCTCGGTCACCGATCTGATTATTCTGGATGGCGCGACCGAGCGGTGGAGATTGCCGTTGCCCGTCAACGTTCCGGTCGCCTTTGAATTCCCAACGGAAATTCAAACAACCGCCGCCACCGCGTTAAACGTCAACCTTGGGACCGCCGTGACCTCGGTCCGCGTCAATGCCCAAGGTTACACCGCACCATAAAAAGTCCAAAAGAAACAAAGCCCAAAGACAACGCGCCCCTTCTTCCTGAACGGAGGAAGGGGCGCGGATTTTTTGTATATTATGATGAATAAAATGCTCCAGAGCGATCAAAACAGAAAAAGTCTTTCCCATTTTCCCCGTCTTGCCGTAAAAGAAGAGAAGAGACCCAAAGAAGGATATGACATCATGCAAGATTTTCTGTTAAGCCATTATGATCTGCTGCGCGCCCTGCACGTAATTGCCGTCATTGCGTTCATGGCCGGAATGCTCTACCTCCCCCGCTTGTTTGTTTATCATGCCAATGCCCCGAAAGGCGGAGAACTCTCCGAAACATTGAAAATCATGGAACGCCGGTTGATGCATGCCATTATCAACCCGGCCTCGATCGTCATGACTCTGCTTGGCGGGTTGATGATCTGGGCCAATCCGGATTTGATGCACCAACCATGGTTCCATGCAAAATTAACATTATTATTGGTGATGTTTGGCTGCCATGGCGCGTTTTCCAAATGGCGGAAACAATTTGCCGCTGACCAGAACACCCGCCCGCACAGCTTTTACCGCGTGTGGAACGAAATCCCGACTGTCTTGATGATCGGGATTGTCATTCTGGTGATTATGCGCCCGTTTTAGGACATATTTTTCATGTCATCCGGCCCCACACACCCGCCGATTCCCCCCTCTGTCTCCGCCATATCCGGAGCCAGCGCACAGGCGAAGATTGACCAGATTTCCGTGCGGATCATCGCGATTCCCGATGCAATGCGCAACCGCCCCTCTGGTTCGGGCACCCTGCGTGTGGATGGGGTGGTCAACGGACAGAATCCGGATGGATCCGTGTCGGTCAAAACCGATCAAGGTGTCGTGATCCTTGCCTTAAAAGACAAGGGAACCCTGCCCCAAGGATTGCATATCACAGTGGATATCCCCGCCGGACGATCAGCCCAACAGGCCATGATCACCGTGACAAATGCCCAGACCAATTCTCCAACCAATTCCCCGACAAGTAGTCCGCCGATAACTCCCTCCACCCCCACTGTGACGGTAAATCCCCCCCCACCGGAATCCCTGCCTCTTCCAGCCCCCGTTCCCCCATCTTTGCCGATTGAGTCCGAAACACTTGGCTCTGTTCTCACGACGGCCCAACAAGCACCGGAATCCGGTACATCCGTTCCCATCCCTGTGGCCACGGGGCCTCTCCGCCCCGATCAATTTGTCCGTCTTGCGCCGTTGCATCTGCAATCCGTTATGCCCTCCGTTTCGCCGGATCCAGCTCTTCCAAAATCTCTGCTCAACGCCCTCGCGCCCTTGGTGCAAAGCGTGGTTCCGGACACACCCATCCCGAACGGGGTTCCAGCCGGACCCACTGCACCTCTCGTGGCCTTGCTGCTGCGCCATTTGGACACCTCTTTTCTGACACAGATAGCCCCCCCAATACCTGAGCCCCCTTCATCTGCGACCGCTCCCTCTGCAACTCCGGCGCCGTCTTCACCCGTTCCCACAGACATGGGGAACGAACTGATAACAGGGACACCCCCAAAAATGGAGCCGCAAATATTGCAGCAAACGTTGCAAAAACTTGCCACGCTGGCGGCTCCGCTTGCCCCCGCGTCCTCGCGCCCGCCCCCCCCTGTTTTCTATCCCTCTCAAACGGTGGATGCCAAAATTCTGGCGTTTTACACCACGTCTCCAGCGGCATCCCTGCCCTCTGAGGCTCTCTCTGACTCTCCCTCTGCACCCCTCTCTGTGCTCCCCTCTGCACTCCAGATCAGCGCCTCTCTTCCGGATATACTCCCGGATGCCGTCCCGCATGCAATCCCGGCTCCTCCGGCGCCCCCCGTCTCGCTTGGGCAGGTTGTCGGGTTTACAGACACGGACTTGCCGATTGTGGCTCTGGCCCTGCCGCAGACCGGATGGCTGGCGCACTATAGCTTGCAATTCAAACCCACCAATCTGGAAGTCGGGTCATCTCTTTTCCTGATATTGACCCCTTTGAATAACGCAGCAACATCTCCGCTGACATCGCCGCTAATGTTACCGGCGCAAGGGGCTGCGGGGACACCTCCCCCTCTAACGCCCCCGCTACCGTCCCCGCTACCGTCCCCTTTGTTGTCACATTCCCCGCAAAATCCGTTGGCACCTCCTCCCCTCACATCGCCGCTGACGGCACTGACGCCCAATGCTGGCCCATGGGATTCGCTGGATGATCTGTTATCGGCCCTGACCCATGCGTCTCCAGCCCAGGCCCAAGCCTTGGCCCACATGATCCCCAGCCCCGCGACCCCGCCGACCCTCGCGGCGTTAAGCCTGTTTTTTCTGGCGATGATCCGGTCCGGAGACAGTGCCACATGGATCGGCCCCCAAGCCGCCGCCATGTTGCGACAGATGGGAAAAGCCAGCCCGTTACAGGCCGTGACCGCCGATCTGGCTCTGGCCGCAAAATATGACCAGACTCCCTTGCTGCAAGACTGGCGCATGACAATCTTGCCGTTTTTGTGGGACCACCATATCCAAAAAATTCCCCTCTATTACAAACATATGCCCGATGACACGGACATGGCCGCCGAGGATGAGCGAAAACGGCGTCGCTTGCGCTTTCTGTTTGACTTATCGCTCTCCCGCATGGGCGATGTGCAGGTCGATGGGTTTTTGCAATCCGAACGACTGGATCTTATTCTGCGCACCCGCACCCCGCTCAGCCCTCCGATGCAACACCAGATGAAACGCATCTATGCCGGAGCCATGGATAAATCCCGCCTGACCGGCGATTTATCGTTCCAGTTCAAACCCGATCAATGGGTGAATACCGCCGATTTTGCGACACATTCGGCATCCTGCACCGGAGTTCATGCGTAATTTGCTTGCAATTTGCAGGAATCATGATAGAAAGGCCGCCTATTCCAAATCCGAAAGGGGTGATGACAAGTGGTAACCGTATCTGTACGCGACAATAACGTAGACCAAGCTTTGCGCGTTCTGAAAAAGAAAATGCAACGCGAAGGGATCTTCCGCGAAATGAAAATGCGTCGTGATTTCGAAAAACCTTCGGAAAAGAAAAAACGCGAATTGGCTGAATCCGTTCGCCGTTCCCGTAAAATGGACAGAAAACGCAAAGAGCGCGACGGATTCTAGAATCCTTCCCCTCTGATACGTTCCTGTGAAAAAGCCGCCCATTTCAGGCGGCTTTTGCTTTACGAACCTGCTTATAACCTTTTGCGGCCCGCGATTCCGTCTACTCTATTTTTTGACCCATTTGCCATTGATCGAGACGAATTCGCCCGGGTTGGCCATGTCATAGATTTTCTGGGCAGCGATCGCCTGAACTTCCTTCAACGGAATCCCCTGCTTTGCTGCAGATTCTTTGTACACCGCCAAACGTCCGGCATTGGTCGTCTGGATCAGTTCGGATAATTCGGGAGATGGGTTCGGCAATGTTGCCTCGATCAAACCATTGGGTTTTTCGCCCACCAAGCCAGAGCTTTTCGCGGCCGCGAGATCCATCGCAAACGCCGCCCCGACAGAAAACGCCGTGAGCGATAACGTGAGGAAAGATATGTGTAAAAACGTTTTCATGATAACCTCGTCTCAATAATGCTTATTTTTTCTTTGCAGGAGTTCCGAACAAATCCGGATTGGCCATGATCTGTTTATCCAGATCTTTTTCCACGCGGACACGGACTTCTTGTTCGATCTTGATGTTCATATTGATTTCGATGGGCTTGTCCGGAGCTTCGACTTTCACCGTTGGTGTGCAGGCCGCGCATAAAGCTGCGCATCCCATCACGACCATTATATTTTTTGAAAATGACATTATGATCCCTTTACTTCCCTTGCGTTCCGGCTTTCGTACGAAGTATACCGCCGACATCCCCTGCTTGTAAAGTCTGCGTCATCACACGCCCCAGATCGCCATCGAGATTGAGGTTCAGCTTGACGGGACGATCGCCGAAAGCCGGGCTTTTTCCTTCGGCGGTTAATCGCGTGGTCATTTTTCCCGAAAATGGCCCGCTCATATCCATGGAAACCTGGGTAAAATGAAAATTGCTCAAGGTTTTGCGCAGGGTGTCCATCCGCATATCATCTCCCTGCAAGCTTGGCGGGAATGTCGCCGGCGTATAGGAAAAACGGCCTTCTCCGGCACTGGTCACGTTTCCTTTCCCGAGGATCAACCCGTCTTTGGTATAGGTCAGCGGCAAGGTTCCATTCAACGTGCCTGTTGCGGTTAACCCGTCAATGTCGGCCAATTGTGCCAATTCCGCCATGTCCATATTGCGCAGGGTCAAGGACATCGACAATGGCGGATCCCCCTGATAATTCGAGGCCCATGCAAAGGGCGAGACCTCCACGCGTCCCTTGGCCAGCGTGATCCGGGTGTCCTGGCTGTGTAAGGTCGAAATGCCGGTGCCAGAATCATACTCCAGCGTTCCGGTTGATGCGAGCGTCATGCGCGATGAAGTTCCCCCCGCCTGAAGCGTATACTTCGCCACTTTTTTGGCGTCTTGCAGAGCAGAGACCGGTGCCGTGACCATCAGGGTCAGAGGGTTGGCCTGTCCGAGCCATGGTTTTACATCATCTGCTTTGTTCGCCGCCACGATGTCCACCAATTCCATCGCCGAGGCACTGGTGACTTTCATCTCCAGATGATGATCCGGTGCGGACACCCATTGCCCTTGCACGCTGATATCCTTGTGTCCTGCGGGGCTGGATTGAAACGATAACGCAACAGGTTTGGTGGTATCGACATTGATCGCCACATTTTGCAGCAACGCGCCCAAGGTATTGACCTTTCCGGCGACAATCTGGCCAGATAACACCGGAACCGCCGCTGTGGCCGACCGTTGATAGGTCACGGTTCCAGCGGCCCGACTGATTTCAATATCCGGCAAATTGATTCGTCCATCGTTCACGGTCGTGACCAGAGACATATCTCCGTTCGCCCCCAGACGCCCCTCGCCCTTGGCTTCGAAACTGATTTGATGCTGCTGTCCCCATACCGCATATTGTAACACCTGATGCGCGGGGTCGGGTGTGCTGACCGCCAACTTCCCTTGAATACGGATATTTCCCTGTTCGGTTTCCATGTCCAGAGTGACGCCCTGTAACAGCAAGTTTTTCAGGGGGATCAACGCATCCGATGGGGACGACTTTGGCAAGGTGGCATCCCATCCGGCAATCTTGAACTGCCCTTGGTCATCCCATTCACAGGTCAGGGAGATATGTTTGACCGACACGGTGTCAATTTTGCCCCCCGTCAAAAAATCCCACCAATGGACGGTGATATTCACCTGATCCACCGTGCTGAAATCATTGCCATCCAAGGCGATATGGTCGATCATGAGTCCCGTCGGGGTCAGGAAGAAGCCCGAGACTTTGGCCTCGGGAAAGCCGTTCTGGCGGATCATATAACTCGCAAGTGGTTGGACAGCATACCCCGCGCCAAACATCGCCCCTCCCAGAAGGGCCACCACAGCAGCAGAAATGAGAAATTTTTTCTTCATGATACCCCATTTATGTGTCCTAAACATTGCATAATTTCCAGACTGATCTTTTCTGTTATGTGTGAAGAGGACAGTTTCAATGCTAAGAGTAATCTGGAATTTTTATATTTGTAACAATTGGATTCTTGAAAGGCCATTTGTTTGCCAACCATTTCAGAATATGCTTGTATAGCTCCGCATAGAGTCCTTTATCATACTCTTTCTGTGTAACCCAAAAACTTATATCTGCATCACCATTTTGTGATTTCTTATCACGATGCCCTGCTGGGTATATATACATACACCCTAGGCATTCTGTTTCTTCAAGGTTCATAATGGTATAGGCAAATGTTGAACGAAATTCGAATTCTCGTTGATGCCATGCCAAATCTATCTGGTCTTCTTCAAATGTCAATTCGTGGGTTGGCCACGTTCCCCCGCGTGTATCCCGAATAATATCGATACTTGACATTACCGCTTCATAATCAAGTTTTGCGTCAGAAAAACATAGCTTGCGCATAATAAATCTTTCGGTAATGAAGGTTTCTGGAACTTCAAAGTTATCAGGTATAGAAAGCCCCATTTGATTAGATCCTTCAGTTACACGTCGATATTGTCCACAAACGTCGCGTTTTGTTGAATAAAGTCAAACCGCGCTTCGGCATTTTTGCCCATTAATTTTTCAACCAGATCATCAAGAACCGGATCTTTGCTGGTTTTGCCTGTCGGCGGAACCATCATGTCGGCGGCTTGCTGTGCGGCTTCCAATGTGACACGGATCAATGTCCGGCTTTCCGGTGCCATCGTGGTTTCTTTCAACTGTTTGGCGGGCATTTCCCCCAAACCTTTAAACCGCGAAATATCGACCTTGCTTTTGCCTTTGAAGGTTGTTTTTAACAATTCATCCTTGTGGGCATCATTCATGGCATAAGCACTGACGTTGCCCGCCGTCAAGCGGTACAAAGGCGGTTGCGCGAGATACAGATGCCCGTTGGCCACCATCTCCGGCATTTGCGTATAAAAGAACGTCATCAGCAACGACGCAATGTGAGCGCCATCCACGTCCGCATCCGTCATAATAATCACACGTTCATAGCGGAGATTTTTCAGGGAAAAGGACGATCCTATGCCGCAGCCCATGGCGAGAATCAAATCCTGAATTTCCTGATTGTCGCGGATTTTCTCCCGCGAGGCGGACACCACGTTGAGGATTTTCCCCCGCAACGGCAAAATCGCCTGTGTTTCGCGGTTGCGTCCCTGCTTGGCCGATCCACCCGCACTGTCCCCTTCCACGATAAACAATTCCGTCCCTTCGGAATTGTTCCGCGCACAATCCGCCAGTTTTCCCGGCAGGCGCAATTTACGTGTCGGAGTTTTGCGCGCCATATCTTTTTCATCGCGGCGGCGTTGACGATCTTCGGCTTTTTCAATCAACGCCGTCAACAGAGCAGAGCTCCGCGCGGGATCGCTGGTCAACCAATGATCAAAATAATCTTTCAGGGCATTATCGACCAGACGTGAGGCTTCAGCCGAGGCCAGTTTATCTTTGGTCTGGCCTTGGAATTGGGGTTCGCGGATAAACAGGGACAACATAATCGCGGCCCCGCCCAGCACATCATCGGCGGTAATTATCCCCGCCTTTTTATTGCCGGTCATTTCACCATAGCCTTTCAGGCCGCGGACCAACATGGTGCGCAGCCCGTTTTCATGGGTGCCGCCCTGTGGCGTGGGAATGGTATTACAGTAGGAACGGCAAAATCCTTCGCCTTGCGCCAACCATGTAATGGCACATTCAACCTTGCCCATATTATCGGCCAATTCGCCCTGTGCATAAAACGCATCCGGCACCAGCGTATCTTCGCCTTCCATCGCTTGTGACAAGTAATCCAGCAAGCCATTGGGGAATTTGAACGTTTTGTTCGCTTCGAAATTCGCGTTTTCCGGCACCAGCGATGGATCGCAGGACCAGACAATTTCGACCCCGCGATAGAGATAGGCTTTGGAGCGCGCCAGATCATGGATCCGCTTGGGCGAGAAATGGCATCCTTCGCCGAAAATTTGCGGATCGGGGTGGAACATGACTTTTGTTCCGCGCCGCGCTTTGATAGGCCCGAGATTCTCCAGCTTGGAGGTTACTTCCCCACGGGAATAGGTTTGGCGATACAGCACATTATCGCGCGCCACTTCGACACTCATGGCGTCGGATAACGCATTCACGACCGAAATCCCGACCCCGTGCAACCCGCCCGAGGTTTGATAGGCTTTGTCCGAGAATTTTCCACCAGAGTGCAAAATCGTCAGAATCACCTCAAGAGCCGATTTTTTCGGATATTTGGGGTGTGGTTCCACCGGAATCCCGCGTCCATTATCAGAAATAACGACGGTACTGTCGGCTTGCAAAGAAATATCGATGCGAGTCGCGTGGCCAGCCACCGCCTCGTCCATCGCGTTATCCAGAATTTCGTTAATCAAATGGTGCATCGCATTGTCATCGGTGCCCCCGATATACATCCCCGGGCGACGCCGCACAGGCTCCAACCCTTCCAACACTTCGATGTCGGAGGCCGTATAGGATGTTTGTTTGCCCGTCGACGCCGTACTGGCAGAAGAGGACGCTGCGGCAGGTTTCTTTTTCACCGATGCAAATAAATCAGTCATTTTTTAAGTCATTTTGGGTTATAGTGATCCGTTGATATATGCGACTAGAGCATAGTTTTTCACGGCTGACAACATGAAGTGACAGGACAATGACCGTAAATCTGAAAAGTTTTTTTTCCACTCTCTTTTTCACAACATGTCTCGTGGGCTTTGTCTGTGGCGGCACGGCCCACGCATTTCAGGGAAAGGACCAAATCCCCAAATTGAGTGGTGAGGTCCATATTTCCAAAGAGGATTTTACCGCACAATCCGACCTTGTTCAGGAAAAGCCTCTGAATGATGACTCTCTCGCCTATCACATCCGCCTCCCCAAAGGATGGCAAAAAATAAATAATTCCATCAATGGGATAGACAATAATTCTAATATTTTACATCAGATATCAACCTATACTGGCCCGCCCCGCATCGAACACAGAAGCTCACTCCGCATACGAACAGCAGACGCCACCTCCTTGATATCTATGGATGATTGGTTTATCGGGTACATGATACAAATGGGCTTCGCCATCGAAGGCATGACGGTCGATTCTCCACGGCGCATCACCGCCCAATATGCCGTTTTTGAAGATAACGAACCTTTTATTGTCCGCGCCGTAGCCACCCTCTCCGGCCATCACATCATTTTGGCCGAATATCTGGTTCCTCAAAATGTCTATCAAGCCGAGCGCGATCAACAAATATGGGCAATGACCGGATTTGATCTGACATCCCCCACCCTCACACCCCCTGTTGCCATCAAAACATTTGCGTTTCTAAATGTGGTTAAATTTGACTATCCCTCCAATTGGAATTTTCCGGATCCAGGAATTCGCGACTTTAACCGGATGGACGCCCATATCAGCAACACCCTCTCGAGCATTCCCCAGAAATACGAACAAAACATTCCCGATCGCATGGGCGGGCGCATTGATATCAGCGTCATCAGTCGCACCGAAAACACCCAAATCACCTCAGAAATCAATCGCTTGAACGCCGAACTGACCAGCAAGAATTATAAATTGGGAAAATATCTCGGGAACATCAAAATCGATCCCCTTCCCAGCCTGACACAAAATATTCGCGTTGACTCGTATGAACTGGACGGCCTGACCGAGAAATTGACAGGCTATGAATACTGGATCGCGGTCCTTCAAACCCCTGATTACTTTGTTCTGGTACAGCTCACGACCGTCGGACGTAACGAAAACTTTATTCTCTGGGCCGAAAGCACCGCAACCTATAAAGCCCTGATCCAGAGCCTACGCTCCGCGTCATAACCATCTCAGGACCGGGAATCCCCTCCGCCCGCGCCACTCCCGCAACGCACATCGTCACAGGCCGTCCCTTCGAATTCCAGTGTCGAATGGGCGATATGCAGATCGGCCAATCGGGTTTTAATCGCCGCTTTTACCGTTTCGGTATCCGCAATATTTTGAGGAACGATATGGGCTTCCAGCGCATAATCATGCTCGTTTAAATACCGGATATGCACGTGATGCACATCGGCCACGCCCGCAACCAAGCGCATTTCATCCATCACATAAGGCAAGTTGATCGTATCCGGAGCTCCATCAATCAATATATTGCAAATCTTTGGCAAATCCTTGGCCGCATACCACAACACATAGGCCGAAATAATCAAGGTAATCAACGGATCAATCCACGTCCATTGAAACATCAAGATCAGAATCCCCCCGATCACGACACCGACGGACGAGACCATATCCGTCAGGTTATGCAGAAAGGCCGCATGGATATTCTGGCTGTTTTTTGACTCATGAAATGTCAGCCACGCCGTCGCCCCATTGATAATAATCGCCAATCCGGCAACCACAATCACCGTTACGCCCGCAACCTCTTGCGGCACAAAAAAGCGGATCACAGCTTCATAGGCCAACCACACACCAATCACCAACAAGGTCAGAATATTGGCAAACGCCGCCAATGTTTCAACCTTTTTATACCCATAGGTGCGTTTTTCATCGGCATGGCGACGGGCAATTTTACGCGCTACCAAGGCCAGAACCATGGCTGCCGCATCCGACAAATTATGCAAGGCATCTGCCACCAACGCCAAAGATCCCGACAGAATCCCCGCGATAATCTGGGCAATCGTCAAAACAATATTAATCCCCGCAGCCCATGACAATTTATGATCCGCGCTAAAATGATGATGGTGATGGTGCCCGTGATGATCGTGGTCGTGAGACTGGCCTTCTGCACAACGAGAGCCGCAATACTGGTTATGTTCCATGGATATCCTATCCGTTATTATAAATTTTAATTCAGATAATCATTATTATTCTTCAGAATTGTTGTAATCTGAAAATTTGGGTTTGCCATGAATCCGTACAACATTCCCTTGAAATCCTTTAAAGAAACTCATTGGGTTTTGATTGATTTTTTTTACCTCAACTTTTTTTGCGAGCACATTACCTGCTTCATCTTCTTCAGAATTTTCAAAAGAAATTGTATTGGGTTCATAATAACAATTTTCTAGAAAAAGGGGGTCAGCGTTAATCAAATCAAATAGTTCAATATTATCCGCAATCCATTTTCTAGCATAAACATAGCCGAAGCGCGAGGAAACGCTCATATGTTGAACGGCTTCTTTTCTATTTAAAGAAGTGCCTTTGGCATTAATTTTTGATATCGCCATCCAAAAATGAAGGCGGGCATATATTTCGGAAGTCCATATGTCAAGATTCTCCTCTTTGACTTCTTGAAGAGCTGCCAAAAATGATTTGTATGCCAAAGCGTAACTTATAGGAACTTTAGTTGTCGTACCAAATCCATAAAAATAGAGAATTCCCAAGTGAAGCTTATGCCCTAAATAACCCTTTTGCTCTTCATACTCAAATGCTTCGAATGCCTTTTGATACGAATCATTGCCGATTTCAGGAAAATTACTAGCCTGATATTTATCTATATCTTCTGTTTTCGATATGCACACAGAAGCAAGGATTCTCTCAACCGCAAAATATTTTAGAAAGCCATTATCAGGAGCTTGCTTTCTTAGTTCTTCTAAAATCAATGAAGACTTAGAGAGCTTTATCATTGTACTCGGAATATATAAAAAATCTCCGCTATAAATTTTAGAGAGCAATATTCCAGCATCAGTATAACCATTGGCATAAGCGCGGTTAAGATGATTCAGAATTCTTTCAGGGGGGATACCAAACCTATCCCCATCAGTGGCACCAATATAGCCTATCCAGAAGTCCGCTTCTGGATTATAGGGTATATTTTTATCCTGAATCAGAGTCATGGATGCCTTAAAAAGATTTTTTTGCACTGCTAAAAAAAGCTTTTCATCATCTCGTCCATGAGAGAGAAACAATCTGTATTTTTTAGAAAGTCCTTCAAAATCATCCATAAATATTAGACCTTACGCCGCCAATTTATCTGCCAGATAATATTTGGCCACACGTTGGCCGTTTTCGTATTCCAAGACCAAAGGCGATCCGGTTGGAATTTCGGTTTGATTGATATTGTCCGGCGTGTTTTCCCCCAGAATAATCAACAACGCGCGCAACGAATTTCCGTGCGCCGCCACCAGAATATTTTTTCCTGCCGCAATTTGCGGCCGGATAACCGATTCAAAATACGGCCGCACACGGTTTTCCACCACGTTTTTCAGGCTTTCACCGCCGGGGGGAGGAACATCATAGGATCGCCGCCAAATCTGGACTTGTTCTTCGCCGTATTTTTGTTTGGTTTCGTCTTTGTTCAAACCGGTCAGATCACCATAATCCCGTTCGCGCAAATCATCATGCTTGATCATAGTGTCCACTAACCCCGCCTGCCCCGCTTCGGTCAGCGCGATTTCAGCGGTAGTATACGCCCGTTGCAATGTCGAGGTATACACCTGATCAAATGTAATTCCGGCTTTGGCCAGATTTTGTCCCGACACCTTGGCTTCGGCAATTCCCTGCGCGCTCAATCCAATATTGTAAAAACCGGTAAAGCGGTTTTCCAAATTCCACTGGCTTTGTCCATGACGCATCAGCACAAGATAGGATTTCGACATAAAAATACTCCTGAAAGCGGTTATCCGGCCTTCAGGAGTATGGGAAAAAGAGCGTGGTTTCAAGAAAAAACTATTTCTTGCGGAATTTATCCAACGAGATCACTTCACCCGTCGTTTCTTCGGATTTTCCTTTGGACTTTTTGCCTTTGGGCGAGGATCCATCATCATCGGGCTCGCCCTCTCCGGCAGAGAGGTCTTCATCATGGTCGTGCAAATCACCCAAGGGTTGGAATTGCAGAGCAAAATTGACGGACGGATCCGCAAAGATGGTAATGGCCGCCAAAGGAATCACCAAACGTTCCGGAATGTTATTGAATGACAGGGTGACACCCATGGTCACCTCATCAACAGTCAGATTCTCAAACTGGTATTGCAACACAATGGTCATTTCACCGGGATAGCGTTCCCGCAGATAATCCGGAATCTGGACCCCCGGAAAATCAGTCATAAAGGTAATATAAAAGTGATGCTCCCCCGGCAATCCACGGCTTTGCACCTCGGAAATAGCCTGACGCACAACACCGCGCAAGGCAGATTCAACCATTTTATCGTAACGGAGAGTCGTATCATCAATCTTCATGGGGCACATATCTTGGACAGAGGTTTTTTAACAGGTTCTTTTAACAGGGGTTTTTATTAGAATCAGGTATAAACGCCCAAAGCCGATTTGGCAAGATCACTCTCCCTTTCTGCCCCCATAAACCCGTACCTTGCCAAAACCTTCGCTGTTTGGTAATGTCCTACGATGTGTTTTAATTATAAAAACCCTGTCGTTATGGATGCCCTGATGAAATCTTTGTTCGCCACCTTATGTCTATATCTGCTATTTTTAACAAATATCGCCCAAGCCAAAGATTCCGATTCCGCCTATGACCACGTTATTGCCAAAAATGAAATTGTGTGCGGGCTGGTACCTTGGGCCCCTTTCAAGGAATACGACCCCAACAGCAAAGAATGGAAAGGATTCGCGGTGGATATTTATCGCCAAGCCTTTGCCACTCTCGACATCAAAGTCACGTTTCAGGAAGTTGTTTTGGGCAATCAGGTTCAAGATTTGAACTCCGGCCGCATCGACGCCATGTGTGATGATGGGCCATGGACATTATCATCGGGAAAATATGAAGAATACTCATCTCCCGTTTATTATTCCGCGGTTTATCCCTACGTGCGCGTCACCGAAAAACGTTTTCAGACCGTGACCGATCTTGACACCCCCACTGTGACATTTTCCGGTATTGATGGCGATTTATCAAACGACTTGGTAGGGCGTTTTTTCCCGAAGGCAAAATTGGCCAGTATGCCTGCTACCACCGATGTGTCCCAACTTTACCTGAACGTTGCAACAGGAAAAGCCGATGTTGTCATTGCAGATCCGTCCAGTTTCTCAACATTTGATAAACACAACCCCCATCAAATCAAACCCTTAAAAACCAAACCTCTTGTCGTCTACAAACAAGTGATTGCTGTTAAAAAAGGAGATACCAAAATGTTAGGGCTGGTCAATGAAGCCGTAGATAATGCCTTGGCATTTGGAATTGTTGACCGCATTCTGGATGGGTATGACCCCACCCATGAAAAACTGATGCGCGTTGCTCCACGCTATACCAAATAGGAAGAAATCTTTAGTCCCAGAGCATCGCACTCGACTCTCATTTAGGGTGTGATGTTAAAGTTCATGGGGAGTGATGATTACCTGAAAGCTAGTGATAGCCGATTATACAGCTAACAGATTGATGGTATGAATGATGGTATGGATACGCAAACCATCAAAAAACTCAATTAAATCAATGAGATATGGCGGAACGGGAGGGATTCGAACCCTCGATACGGAGTTTCCAACCGTATGACGGTTTAGCAAACCGTTGCCTTAAGCCTCTCGGCCACCGTTCCATTAAGTTCGGCACTCTACGGTGGAATAGTAAAAAAAGCAATACTGAAAAATATATATTCACCACCATGATAAAAAGCCCTGTGGCCGTTAGAACCTATCATCCCTTATAAGGTTCTCGAAAACCATGATTCTCGTCACAAAATTTGTCAATGGATGACACGCCCTAGAAAACCACTACTTCAGCCCTTAACAATCCTTCCGGGAACCTAAAAGCCCCCGCCGCAGGACATCCGCCATACGCCGTGCAAACGCCGTAGGATCGGGGATGGGTTCGCCCTGAATAATCCGCGCCTGATCCAACAATAAATCCGCCGCATCGGCCAAAGCTGCCGATTCCGTGGATGTGTCCGCCATGGCATCCAATTGGTCAATTAACGGATGGTCGGCATTGATTTCCAACACTGGGCGGGTTTTCACGTCATAATTCTGGTTAACCTTCAAAATCCGCGCCACATTCAAATCGGCCTCTTTATCCGACGCCACCAGACAGACAGGCGAATCGGTCAATCGATCCGACACACGCACATCACTCACCGAATCCGCCAGATGTGTTTTCAAGAATCCCAGCAACGCAGCCCGCGAACGCGGCACCACATCCGGTGTGGCCGGATCTTTATCCGCGACCGGAAAGCGCGACAGATCAATGGCTCCCTTGGTCACCGACACAAACGGCTTTCCTTTGAAATTCATGACCACTGGTACCCAGAAACCATCGATCGTGTCTTTGAACAACAAGACGTCCACCCCGCGTTTCCTGAACCCTTCGATCTGTGGCGAATGGCGCAAATGATCCACATTTTCGCCGGACATGTAATAGATACAGTCCTGCCCGTCCTTCATGCGCGCCACATAATCATCCAGAGACACCATCTCGGTCACAGAATGGGTTGTATAGAACCGCGCAATCTTCAAAATATCATCACGGTGTTCGACGGCATCATAAAGCCCCTCTTTCACCACCGCACCGAATTGCAACCAGAATGTCTGGAACGCAACCGGATCTGTGCGCGACAATTTATCCAGATCATTCAGGATGTGTTTGGCCACACCGGATTGAATTTTCCGGACAATCTGGTTGTGTTGCAATGTTTCCCGACTGATATTCAGGGGTAAATCCTCGCTGTCGATCACACCGCGCAAGAACCGCAACCACGGATACACCAACCCCGCACAATCATCGGTAATAAAGACACGCCGGACATACAGGCGCACCGCATGTTTACGGCTGGGGTCATACAAATCCCACGGGCGAAGCCCCGGGACATACAACAACGCGGTGTATTCGATTTTCCCTTCGGCTTTCCAATGGGACGTAATCAAAGGTTCATCCGCCCCCATAGAGCCAGAGACAATCGCAAAAAATTCCTGATACTCCTCGGGCGTAATGTCGGATTTCGGTTTCATCCATAAGGCCGATGCAGAATTCACCGCTTCGGTCGCATCCTGCCCTACATAGACCGGAAGATTGATATGATTGGAATAGGTCGTGACCACCATCGCCAGTTTTTCATCCAACAAAAAGTCACTGGCCTCATCTTTTAATTTCAGGACGATGGTCGTGCCAGAAGTCGTCAGGAGTGTGCGGTATTCGGCGTCTGTGGCATCACGAATCGTAAAGCCTTCTGCTCCATTGGCTGTTCCCTGTGATGACCAGACATGCACTTTGTCGGCTCCGGCACGGCGCGAGATCACGTCCACGGATTCCGCCACCATAAAGGCCGCATAAAACCCGACCCCGAACTGGCCAATCAACGCAGGGCCGGATGCACCGGCTTGTTTCATAGACTCCATCAAAGCCTTGGTGCCCGATTTGGCAATGGTGCCCAGATGATCGATCAACTCCTCGCGCGTCATGCCGATCCCGGAGTCTTTGACCGATAATGTCCGCGTCGCAGGATCCGCCACGATACGAATTTCATATCCCGTATGCCCCTGCGTTAAGGAGGGAGTCTGGATCGCATCATACCGCAACCGATCGCACGCATCGGCCGCATTCGAAATCAATTCGCGCAGAAAAACATCCCGATGACTGTAAAGGGCATGGGTCACAATATCCAAAAGACGCGACACATCGGCGCCAAAATGCAAAGTTTCTGTGGTCATGCCCTTAATCTAGCAGGCTGCCTCTATTTGTCCAGAGGAGGCTTTTAAGAGGGGGGCTTTAAGAGAGAGGCTTTAAACGAGCGCGAGATCAAGATCCATTGCAGTACCAATCACTCTCCGGGTTTTTTGAGCCGCATCCCGTGCATCCCCTAAATCCGGATAGGTCTGGCACAGCTTGTCCAAAACCTGTATTTCGCGCTGATCCCGACCCGAAAATGCATCGCACGTTCACGTAAATACATATCCGGATTCACGTCAACATGAGCCCGCAATTTTTCTTTATCAATCTTGCGATGGCGCGGAGCATTGTTGTGTGGCTGGATATCAGGGCTATTCAGCCACAAATATTATAGGTCACCTCTAAAAACCCGTCATTCCGACGAAAGCCGGAATCTTGAATCTTTTAAAATCAAAGAGATACCAGCTTCCGCTGGTATGACGATAAGGGTTTTTAGAGGTGACCTATAATGTGTTCGGAGAGATCTTGAACAGAGGGGCCGCCTCACGCTGGCCCAAGCCGCTTTTCTGTCCAAACAACCGATACCACCTCAGGTTTAATACCCCATCCAGAAGGCCTGGTAAGTCTCGGTGATGGCCATCATGGCCAAGGGCTTGGCAATCACAGGGGCGATTTCGGGATCATCACCTGTGGCCAGAACCGCCAACATCCGCCCAGCCGCTTTGGCACAAGCCACCGCCTGATCCCGCATATCATGCATGGGAACCGCCGAGAAAAACAATTGGGCATACGGTTCCACCCCATTCAATAATTCAATGGGAGGGTTTACCGGACAATCATTGGCTGCCAGCCCAAAACGCCAGTCACTCCCCGCCGGAACGCCCATACGGATCGCTTCGGTGGTCATCGCCGTGACCAAATGTTCCAAATCAAAATCACTCGGTGCGGGCGCGTCCTCTTTCGGAATTTTCTTCTGTAACAAATTCAACTTGGCCAACCGCCATCCGGCGGCCCCCGACAAGCCGCCCAAACAATCACCCAAAGACCACCCGTCGCGCCCCATTTTCTTTTCAATCAGCACATCGCACAATTCTTGCGCGGCGACTTCGAAGCACATACAACGTGTCGCGTATTCCATCAACAAACGGAACGATTCCGCACGCGGAATTCCTTCGTCTTCCCAACTCACAATCATATGATGGGTTAGCATGGTCAACATATCGACAAAGCCGAATTCACAATCAGCCCAGTCTTCCATGGCCATACGGGCCAATTCGCGGCCACGTTCGGTATAATGATCAATCTGGACAGGATCCATATCCAGCCAATATGGCAATTCACCTTCATAGGCATCACAACCAAGTACCGCACTGACTTTTGTCATGCAGGCTTGCAACGTTTCATCCGGCTCTTCGAAAAAGAATGCCGTTTCCGTCATAACCCCAGCCATCACCTGCAACATCAGACGAATGTCGGTTCCCTTTCCTTCCTTGAAAGCCATTTTTGTCAGACTTTCTTGCAGAAGATGGGCAATTTCGGCCTTTTCGACACTTAACATAGGTAGGATTCCCCGCGAAACGGATGTGAGACAGGACAAATAAGCAAGCAAAGAATACATAAGAAACAACAGACTGGCAGACCGCCGTCCGATCATAGGCTGTGGATCAAGCCCCTGATTCGTATAGGTTAGTTAAAAATATCCGAGCCGTAAACACCCCAAAGATATTTTTTCTCAATCCATCCCTTATATGGTGCAAATTCGACACGACAGGTTAATTTTTGACATTCCTTGACCTTGACCACAACCCCATGCGCAAACTGCACAACTGGCTTGTCCAGATCGTCATCATCAAAAGCCTGCACAGGGGTGGGCGAGGAAATCCACGCGGTACGCTTTCCGGACAATAAGATTTTATGAGCCCACCCCACTTCACCATTGGGGTCTTTTATCTTGCGCCACGCATCAAATTCCTGAATGATTTCAACAGGAAGCCCTTCTTTCTTATAAATCCACTTGATCGGATAATCCATGGATGGCCCCGTGCGCACATACACATTATCAGATTTTAACGACGCAAAACGCGGCAACGGCAAGCCCGATCCTTTGTCCGCATCCATATCCCCATCCAAGTCATCAGCCCCTATTGAGGTCTCCACCTGGGGGGATATTTGGGGCACCATTTTGGGAACATCTTTGGCATATACCTCTCCAGAAAAATGGAGCAACACGCACATAAGCACCACAAAGAAAGCCCCCCTCACCCGCATCGCCACGCTCAGCAACCCTCCCCCCCCCAGTGAAAAAGACTTGGGAGAGGGAGGGGTGAGGGGGAAAATTACGAAGTAAATTTTGAAGCATTATAGACGACCGCAGCACTTTCGCGTAAAGAAAACCATTATGAGAAAAGATACAGAAAATTCAAGTGTTAATACAAAACACCCCCTCCTCTCCGTCGCACCCATGATCGACTGGACGGATCGGCATTGCCGGTATTTTCATCGCCTCCTCACCCCTCACGCCCTGCTATACACAGAAATGATAACGACAGGCGCCATTCTGAACGGGGATCACGATCGCTTGCTGGGGTTTTCCCCCGAAGAACACCCCGTCGCACTTCAATTGGGAGGATCAGACCCCGCCGACCTTGCCACCTGCGCCAAAATTGGCGAAGACTATGGCTATAACCACATCAACCTGAATTGCGGATGCCCGTCTGACCGCGTACAAAAAGGAAAGTTCGGAGCCTGCCTGATGGCCGAGCCCCGGCTTGTCGCGGATTGCATTGGCGCGATGCGAGCAACCGTCACTATCCCCGTCACCGTAAAATGCCGGATCGGCATTGACGATTCCGATGATTATCCGTTTTTGGAAAATTTTATAAAGACTGTTTCTTCAACGGGTTGCGATACGTTTATCATCCATGCGCGCAAGGCATGGCTCAAAGGACTATCCCCCAAAGAAAATCGCGAGATCCCGCCCCTCCGTTACGATATCGCCGCCACCATCAAGAAAAACTTTCCCCACCTGACCATTATCTTAAATGGAGGCTTAACAAACCTTGCTCAAATCACTGAAAATATAGGGAATTTTGACGGCGTCATGATCGGGCGCGAAGCCTACCAAAACCCCTATTTTTTAACCGAGTTGGAACATCATTTTTTGAATAGCCCCCAACCCGATCGGTTTGAGATCTGCGAAGAAATGCTGCGTTATATCGAAGAACGGCAGAAAAGCAGCTTCATGCCGATGCACGCAACCACACGCCACATGTTGGGGTTATTCAACGGTCTGCGCGGGGCACGGCACTTCCGTCAAGTGCTCAGCACCGATACACATACCCCCGACATCCCGGCCAGAGATATCATGGAAAAAGCCATGGGCGCATTCCGGCAATAATCCTCGGGAATCATTTTTTATGCCCATCGGAACAAAAAGGTATCATTGCACGTCGCGCCCAAATCATGAGCACTAACACGCCATTCATCACAATCATCCCCCACGAGTAAAACACCGTCGCAAAATGCACATTCTGCACAGCCAACAAGACACACACGTGTTTGATCATGGAAAGAGCATGGGTTGTTGTCATTTCCTCATAAGGTTTGATCCATGATTTGCGCATCGTGGGAATATACCCTGCCCCATCAATGGCCGTCACCCATACAGCAGCCCACGCCGCGTTCTGTGTGATCAACCAAATCGGGATAGCCATCAAAGCCAGAAGGAACACAACCCAATCGCTGCGCGTGATATGTTTTTCACCATGGCGAATGGCCGCCACCAAAATAGCGACAGAAAACAGAGTGGAGACCGCCCCGCTCCATGAACCACTGCCTGCCCCCTCCAGATATTGCAAGGCAAAAGCAATGGCCGTCAGCAACGTCCAGATAATCCACGTAAAGAGATGCGGTTTATTCGTCCCACGCAATGTTGCCCACAAATAGGGGGCAAACGACACCACAGCAAACCCAACGCTGATCGCCCCCCATATCTCGGGTGGGATCGTCCCCATTAGGTATCCAGGAAGCTGCGCAGTTTACGGCTACGGCTTGGGTGTTTCAATTTGCGCAGGGCTTTGGCTTCGATCTGGCGAATCCGTTCCCGCGTCA
>CAZMZK010000007.1:0-26172 GCA_964570705.1 uncultured Micavibrio sp. | reverse complement strand
ATGGGCCCTGCGCCGATGATCAGGATGGATTTTATGTCGGTACGTTTTGGCATGGTTCGGTTCCTCTTTATCGTTATCTCGGTCGGTTAATCTTTTTGTTTTGATTGGGGGGCTTTATTTGGTTCACGCGAGGTAAGAAATGACCATGCGTTACTATCGATCCTCATATAAGAAAACATTTTTTTTATGCTCTCTAAAGCATTATCATTCACTGGCAAATCCCTATCGTGTATTTGAACACAAAGACATTCTAAAGCAACCCCATATTCATGAGCCTTCAGAAAACTAACAACGTACTCAATATCGCTACCGCTCAAGCCATAAGAAAATTCATCTAAAATGCTTTTTATTTCATTATTTAAATCCATGTCGTACCGCTCCAACGGAAAGATGGCTTGTTCCATCTAAAAGTACGATTTTGGCATGGCATTTTTTCCAGTGGTTTAAGTTTGTTTATAAGAGAAAGACTGTAGGCAATTTTTGTAGTGTTTTTCATTTTTTATCCTCACGCAGAGTTCGCTGAGGCTCCGCAGAGTTCGCAGAGTTTATAAAGCGGTATATACCGTTTTTGAGAAGTGGTTCTTTAAAGTTTAAAATAAGTCCAAGCGGGAATTGCCCCATGCGCAAGTATGTCAGAAGTTGTGCCTTATGAATTTCAGTAATATTTTCAACACTTTTTAGTTCAACAACAAGTTTTTTATCAATTAATAAGTCAATACGATATCCTGATTCAATTTCTTCCCCATCATAAATGACTGGAAAAATTATTTCTGATTGGAAGGGAATTTTCGCCTTTGTAAGTTCTAATTTCATGCAATGATGATAGGCAGATTCAAGAAGTCCTGAACCGATTTGTTTATGAATTTTGATGGCAATGCCAATAATTTGTGAAGTTAATTCATTTTGTTGTATGGAGGTCATTGTTTATTTCTCCGTGAACTCTGCGAAACCTTTGCGTTCTCTGCGTGAGGTTTTAAGAAACAATGCGCATAAATTGAAATGAAACAACTTTTAATTGCTTCGCTGATGCTTGCAATGACGGTTAGTAAAGCTCGGTTTTCAGTGCAAAGGGGCATGGGTGTCCGTTTGGTTTTTTTGTTGGCACTGAAGCCACTTCAATAGTGATATATGGCCGGATTGGCAAGTGTTTTTATATGGATTTCCGGGTTTTCCGGTGAAAATTTCGGCTTGTAACACTCCGCAACGGAGAGTGAATTGCCTGTTGGCCTCGGACATTTTATTTTAAAATCAGGAAGCAAGGGTCTGCCAAGCTTATTTTTATCAAGGTCGTTTTTATCATGCAACACACCGTATCCCGTCCAGTTGAATTATCTGGTGTCGGGCTCCATTCCGGAGCCGAGACGGTGTTGCGCCTGTTACCCGCCGATGTGGGCGCGGGACTGACCTTTTGCCGTGTCGATGTTGCGGACCGCGACAATCTGATCCCTGCGCGATGGAATTCGGTGGTGGATACCCGTTTGTGCACGGTGGTTGCCAATAAAGCCGGTGTTTCGGTTGGCACAATTGAACATTTGATGGCGGCGTTGTCGGCTTGCGGCGTTGATAACGCGGTGATCGAGCTCGATGGGCCGGAAGTCCCGATTATGGACGGCAGTTCGGAACCTTTTGTACAGGCTATTCGTGATATCGGGTTAAAAACCCAAACGGCTCCCCGTCGGGCTATCCGGATTTTGAAAGATATTTCTGTCGTGGACGGAGATAAATCCGTGGTTTTAAAGCCGGGGGTCGGGTCCCGTTTTCAAGTGGCAATTGACTTTTCCCATCCCTCCATCGGCAAACAAGCCTTTGCGATCGAATTGATGAACGGCGATTTCGAAGCCAAAATATCGGATGCGCGGACATTCGGGTTTGCGCATGAGGTCAAAGCGTTGCGGGCCATGGGTTTGGCATTGGGTGGGTCGTTGGAGAACGCGGTGGTCTTGGATGATAAAGCTATCCTGAATCCGGAAGGTTTACGCCATGCGGACGAATTCGCCCGTCACAAGGTTCTGGATGCTGTCGGGGATATTTATATCGCCGGAGGCCCGATTTTGGGACATTATGAGGCGGTCAAGCCTGGTCATAATATGAATAACCGTGTCTTGCACGCATTATTTGCCCATCCGGATCATTGGGAATGGGTGGATCTGTATATTGATATGGTGGCAGATCCGGTTGTGGTGTCTCCTGCCGTGGTCGCGAAAGACGTGACGCACGCCGCGCAGTCAGCGATTGTTGCAGCCTGATTTTCTCCGCCCCCGTTCTGCTCGCTTTTTAATAGGCGTATCTAAACCGTCAACTTTCCGCGCCCTTCGAAGAAGACACAGTTCCGGCCGCCGTGTTTCGCCTGATACAACTGGTCATCGGCCAACTTGATCAGATCCGGAACGGCAATATTTGCGACGGCTGTTCCATCTACAACAACGCCCCCGAAGGATGCGGTCACTTGCAGAAATCCATCCGGAACATTGCAGGGAATCGGCATGTCTGCCACAGATCTGCGTAGACGTTCGGCGATGATGACGGCGACATCTTCGGTTGTATCCGGCAAGACCGCCACAAATTCTTCCCCGCCCAAACGAGCCACCAAGTCAAAAGAACGCAGCCCGTCTTTAATGCGGCGGGCGAAGCCTTGCAAGATCTCGTCTCCCACGGGGTGCCCATAGGTATCGTTGACTTTTTTAAAGAAATCGATGTCCATATACAGAAAGCCAACCGGTTTACGATTTTCGCGTGCCGAAGCCAATGTTTTTTGCAAGTGGGCTTCCAGATAACGACGGTTATAGAGGCCAGTCAGCGGATCTGTCAGGGCCATAGAAATCGACATTTCATAGTTGGCACGCAATTTATCCTGGAATCGTTTGTGGCGAATTTGCGAGCGGACACGCGCCAAGAGTTCGTTCCGGTCAAGCGGGCGCATCACGTAATCATGGGCGCCGATTTCCAATCCATGCGCCACACGCGGCATATCCTGTTCTTCGGCCAACATAATGATCGGTGTAGTGCGTGTTTTTTCGTTTGATCTGAGATGCGCAGAAAAACGAATCCCGTCTTCTTTCGCCAAATTCAGCGACACGATAATCAGATCAAAATCTTTTTTGTTCAATTCGGTGAGCGCATCCAAACCAGAAGATACCACGGTCAGCGAATGCATATCCTTTGCCAACGTCTCCTGAATCCGTTTACTTTCAAATTCCATATCCTCCAGCAACAAAATATGGGCATGATCGGTGGGTTGTTGCATCATCGGGGCCGCACTTTCGGTCACACCCAATTGGGATGCGGTGTTTTCACGAGCGCGCCATTCATCAATGGTCATTTTTAAACGGACAAGAGACCGGACACGCGCCATCAACGCCATATCGTTGACCGGTTTCGAAAGGAAATCATCGGCGCCACTTTCCAGACCTTTCACGCGATCTTCCGTATCGGTCAGAGCGGTTACCATAACCACCGGAATATGGGCCACGGCAGGATTGGCCTTAATTCTGCGGCACACTTCAAATCCGTCCATTCCCGGCATCATCACATCCAACAATACGACATCGGGATTGTCTTCGACAATTTTCTTCAAAGCCTCTGGCCCGCTTTGTGCGGTGACAACGTCATAATATTCGGCTTTTAATTTTGCTTCGAGCAGTTTGACGTTCGGAAAAATATCGTCAACGACCAATACGCGTGCTGTCATGATGAGGTCCTAGGTGTTGTCTGCAGAAGAGGGGGTTTCTGTTTTCGGCGCCAGATATTTCTGGACCGTTTCAATAAATTTGATTACCGAAATGGGTTTGGAAATATAGTCCTCGCACCCTCCCTCACGAATTTTTTGCTCATCCCCCTTCATGGCAAAGGCGGTTACGGCGATGACCGGAATGGATTTTAATTCCTCATCATCTTTCAGCCACTTTGTGATGTCCAATCCCGACACTTCCGGCAACTGGATATCCATCAGGATTAAATCAGGTTTATGTTCGCGGGCCAATGCCAAAACGTTTTTTCCGTCCCGCGCCTGTACGGTTGCAACGCCATGCGCTTCCAACAAATCGTGGAATAATTTCATGTTAAGGTCATTATCCTCAACAATCATGACCTTTTTGCCTTGGCCCATATCCGGTTTCATCATGTTACTCGTCTCCACATTTCTCGTTAATCGGCTCAATGGCCACTAATGTTTGCGTCATAGAAAAATTCCGGTAATCTGCGGTCAGATGTTTGACCACACCATTGTCCAGCAATTCCAGAGTCATTTCGTAATCATTCAGACCTTGCTGCTCCGAATTTTTTCCGAAAATCGCCTCCCGTATCACCCATCCGGATCCCTCGACAAGATCGGAGGTCAGTTTCGCATCCTTGTGGGACACGATTTTTTTGCCGATCACGGCGTTGACCTCGACAGGACCGCTGGAATCGGTCGGGTCAAATAAAAGGGAATTATAGATTTTTTGCCCCTGCTGCGCCGCTTTGATCAATTGAGCGGTTTGCTCTTGCGAAAACAACGTACCTTTGCTTAACAGAATTGTTTTTTTCTCCGGCATTGACAATCGCACGGCCCCGGATCCGTCCGCCACCCACGTGGCCACCCCCCGAATTTCTTCATCTATTTCGCCATCGACCCTCCGGACAGAGGAAAAGTTAAGGGTTTCTCCGTCAAATTTTTCAAAACTGGTGCTGCGAGTCTCTATCTCTTCCGGATCGGCATTGGCATAGGTGTAATCCAGTGTGGATTTGATGTTGGAAATCCACCCTTCACAGGATTTTTTTATTTCATAATAAACCTGTCCTTGCACATCGGAGATACGTGCTCCCGTGCGAGAAACGCTTGTTTCAACCGTGTAGAGAGCTTTGTAGGACGCCAAATCCGCAGCCCGCGCCATCACAGGCGCAGAAATGATCGCGCTGCACATTACGGCACAACATAAGAGACGCAGGGATCCATGCGTCGGGTAAAAAACCCCAACCATTAACAAACCTCGAAACAACACTTTATTCTACATGATTTGGCAGAATTACGCCACATATGACCGCGCCCGAACAGCGTCTGGAAATTTCTACCGGCCAATTGCTGAAGCACAAGGTAAAAAATCCCTATTCGAAAACGATACTTTACGTTTTACCCTATTTTTGCCCAAACCCCAAATGGAAAAGATCATTATTTTTCAATGAATTAGAAATAATTCCCTTTTGGCACGGCTTTCGCAACACGTATTTTGTCGGGTAACGTAACATATGTGGGTGTCAATATGAGTTATTACTATGCTCCTTCGGGAGATCGGGTGGTAAACAGTCTGCCGAAAGCTGTCGCACGGCTGGAGGATTCCGATTTCGGGGCAACTTTATCTCTTTTAAGCCAAACACAAGCCGAGTTGGACGCCAGCAGAGCCCAAATCGAATCGTTGAAACAGCGTATTCAAGAGCTTGAAACTCTCTCGACGACAGATCCGTTGACGGGGCTGAAAAATAGATATGGGTTCGAGGAGGGGTTCGCGCGTGAGTTGGATCGTGTCAAGCGTGGCAAATCAACGGGCGGGGTTCTGGTCATGATTGATTTGGATAGTTTCAAAGCGATCAATGATACCTATGGCCATCAGGCCGGAGATGCGTGCCTGAAACTGGTCGGGCATGTTCTGGCCAACGAGATCCGGTCCATGGATGTTGCAGCGCGCTTGGGGGGTGACGAATTTGTGTTGTTATTGGCAGACACAACGCCGGAGTTCCTACTGACGCGTGTACAGAATATTGCATGGAAATTGAATCATTTAAATTTGATCTGGGATGGAGTCGAAATTTCTTTGCACGCCAGTGTCGGCATGAAACCTTATCAAAAGGATGATAAGGCGGCGGATATCTTTGCCGAAGCCGACCGGAATATGTACCAAAACAAAAAACGCATTTAAGACGTGCCAGTTACCCTCTGACATTTAAGAAGGGGGGGATGGCACGATTTTGCCCGTTGAAATTTCCAGGAGGGCGGAGTATCACTGCCCTTATGTCACACGTGTTTTATACCGCTTCGCCCCCCTCCCCGATCCGTAAAGCCATTCTGAGTGCTGCGATGGTGGTCGCTGCGGAGACTCCGTGGGAAACTGTTGCTCTTTTGGAAATTGCGCGGGCAGCAAATGTGTCGTTGGACGAGCTGCGGTGTCATTTTTATACCAAATCCGATATTGTGGATGCTATTATAGACGATCTGGATACGCATGTTGAGGCCGCGTTTCCTGCCTATGATCCAGCAACACCTGTGCGGGACCGCCTTTTTGATGTGCTGATGGAACGCATTGACCTTGCCAATCAGGATCGCGCTGCCCATCTGTCATTCTGGAGGTCATTCGGGTGGACAAAAGAGGCAAGTTGCGCGGATATCAAGCTTTTGCGTTCCAGTATGACTCGTATGGCGCGGTGTGCGGGGATGGAGACAGACGGGATGTTCGGATCTCTCCGTGTGACCGGATTATCTTTGGCCTATGCATGGGTATTGATGACATGGGCGCAGGACACATCACCGGATTTGGCAAAAACAATGGCAGAGCTTGACCGAACGCTGGGGCGTGTTGATAAAGCGGCCGTATACTTTAATATATAGAAATATATAGAATCTAAGGACAGGAACATATCATGATGTCACGCCTCTGGATAATTGCATTGCTTTTGTTGGCGATGGGGTCCGTGGCGGCGCAGGCAGAAGAAAATCAGTCCGTGCCTTTTATCTCGGAGTGCGCGCCTTGGGATGGAGAAGCTTTGGGGGTATCTTTCTCGGTTGGACATATTGGAGCTAAGTTCGAGGGGGTTATTTGGGGCAAGGGGTTGATCGCTTTTCGATCCGGAAAATCATTTACGATTGATAATGTGGTGGGACCAGAAGGAACAGGACGTGCGGGCATTGTCGTGATGAAGCGTGATCCTTCTGCTGTTCCGGATATGACGGAGGTAACCGCACGCTTTGATCCTCCATCACGGGTCGGTGGGATCTGGACTATCACAGTCAAGATTCCTGACCATCCCGATCAGGATTTGATCTATTTCGTCCGTCCTGTTATGTCTGGCAGAAATCAGAAAATATGTAGATAGGTATTTTTTATGACAAAATTAAGTGTGAATTTAAACAAAGTCGCGTTGTTGCGAAACCAGCGGGATTGCCCGTATCCATCGGTTATTGGAACAGCACGGATGGTGATCGCAGCCGGAGCGCAGGGGATTACCATTCATCCCCGCCCTGATGAACGACATATTCGCCGGTCGGATGTCTATGAGCTGGAATCGTTTTTAAAAGATTTTCCGGCCATCGAATATAATATCGAAGGCTATCCCACCCCTGATTTTCTGGACATGGTCTGTTCAGTGGCGTGTCATCAAGTGACGTTGGTACCGGATGCACCGGACCAGAAAACATCCGATCACGGGTGGGATATCCGGCAACATTATGATGATTTAAAAGAGATTGTGGCGCGGATCACCGCCGCGGGCCCGCGTGTGTCCCTGTTTATTGATCCGGATCCGGATATGGCGGTTCTGGCGGCCGAGATTGGTGCCGCACGGGTCGAATTATATACGGGGCCGTATTATGACGGATCGATTGGTCTCGATCGTTATGCCGCGACAGCGGAGAAAGCCGTGTCCTGTGGTGTGATGGTGAATGCAGGCCATGATTTAAATTTACATAATCTTGTGGCGTTTGTGGCGGCAATTCCCCAGTGTGCCGAGGTCTCGATCGGGCATGCAATAACAGCCGATGCGTTGGCGATGGGCTGGCCTGCTGCGGTGACGGCGTATTTAAAAGCAGTGGCGTAAAAACAATCGCAATAAACTCCATTTAGGAGCTTTTTCCAATAACAGACCTATACCGGACAGGATCCCAAAGTTCTTCAATGGGCTTTTGGCAAAAGAAAAATTTGAAAAATCCGAAAAATATGCTATATTGCCCAACATGCTCTAACGACACAGACACAAAGAGGGCTCACTACCCCTTTAAACTGTCTCTTACGCCGCGTCAACTGGGATTTATCAATTTTTGATATCTCCCAAACGCGAAAGGTTTGGTTGTGAATGGCAAAAGAGTTAAACCACTTTACGAGAAAAAAGGTCTAACAGTATGAAAACAAACGCAAAAGCAAAAAAAACAACTGCAACAAAAGCTAAGCCAACTGTTAAAACTTCTGCTAAAATAACCGCAAAATCCACCAAACCTGTTGCAAAAAAGACAGCAAAAACCACTGTCAAAGCCGTAGCAAAGCCCGCTGCGAAGGTTGCAGCAAAGGTCACAGCCAAGAAAGTGGCCACAAAACCAACACCCAAAGTTGTCACGAAGTCGTCCGCAAAAGCTGCGGTGAAAGCTCCTGCAAAAATCATCGCACATAAAAAAGCCGCCCCCAAGGCGCCCCCGAAAGCTGTCGTAAAAAAACAAGCTCCAAAATCCGTTGTAACCGCAAAAAAAGCTGTAAAAGCTGTAAAAGCTGTAAAAGCTGTAAAAATCGCTGAAAAACCACAAAAAACCGTCAAAACTCCGGTTAAAACAGCCATTGTCGCCCCTAAAATCGCTGTAAAAGCTTCAAAACCTGCCGGAAAGTCCGTTGTTAAGGTGGAAAAACCCGTTTCCAAAACTCCCGTTGCGCGGACAGCCCCGATCGTTGTAAAAATGCCGGAAAATCAAAATACCCCTGCCCGCCCCGCACAGGTTGTTGTAAACAAAATTTCGTCTGTTGCTCCCTCCACCTCTGCATCGGTGGCGCGCCCTGTCTATCGCCCTATTCAGGTCATAAACAAGCCGCTAACTCCGGTACAACCTACCCGCCCTATGGCTCCGGTTGCCAAGGCCGATGAGAAAGTGGAATTTAAGAAAGGCGATTATGTCGTCTACCCCGCCCATGGCGTTGGTGAAATCGAAGCCGTGGAAAGCGCCACAATCGGCGGCATGGATATTAAACTCTATGCGATTGCGTTCGAAAAAGACCGCATGCGTTTGAAAGTGCCTGTATTCAAAGCTCACGCCTCGGGCCTGCGCCGCCTGTCCACCACCAACCGGATGGAAGACGCCCTGAAAACACTGCAAGGTCGGGCTCAAGTTCGCCGTGCTATGTGGTCCCGCCGTGCGCAGGAATACGAAACCAAAATCAATTCGGGCGATCCTGTGGCCATTGCCGAAGTCCTGCGCGATTTGAAACGCAGCAATGATGAAACCGAACAATCCTATTCCGAACGCCAGATTTACCAATCGGCTTTGGAACGGTTGGCGCGGGAAGTTGCGGCCGTTGAAAAAATTACCGAGGTCGAAGCGGCCGAGCGTCTGGAAAATATGATCCGCAGCAAGCGCGCCCGCGCCGCCGCGGCCGCCGAAGATGGCAATATCAAAGAAGCCGCGAACGCTTAAACGTTCTGTTTTTTGCCAAATTTCACAAAAGCGGACCATAAAAGGCCCGCTTTTTTATGGGTATGACATTCCTCACTGCACAAAACACGAATCTCTCTATACAAACTCCGAAAGCTCGGCTAGTATACGCACAGAAGTTTCTGCAGACTATAATAGCTGAACGTGTCCCACTAGAATACGCCTCACCTACTAAGCCTCCTGAGACTACAAATACCCACACTTAACACTAAGGAAGCATACTATGGCGACTGGTACAGTAAAATGGTTTAACGGACAAAAAGGCTTTGGCTTTATCGTTCCTGATGATGGCGGAAAAGACGTGTTCGTACACATTTCTGCTGTTGAACGTTCGGGTTTCAAAACCTTGAACGAAGGACAAAGAGTGTCTTACGAACTGGAAACAAACCGTGGCAAAACGGCCGCTGTCAATATCCAGAACGCGTAATTTTTATTACGCCCGAAATACCGAGAGCCGCTTTTTCAAGCGGCTCTTTTTTATTTCAATTTTGAACACCTTAACGGATCACCCCATACCGGATGGTTTAATTCCTGCGATCTGGGCACGGGCCCGTGCATAGGTTGCCTGATCAAATTTTCCACCACCCTCCTCAATGGTCGCCTCAAGGGCTGGTAATGGTGCACCAGGAGCCGCATAATTAAAGTCGGATTTTGGCGTTACGCCTGATGTCACCCCTATAGTGACGCCGCCCTTAGCAGGAGGTGTAAGAAACTCGCCTACAGAGACCGTGCGCTCGCCACTGGGCGCAGGCTCTGCTCCCGCTGCGATGGGTGGTGCCGTCACCGTTGCAGCATTCGCTACAAAATTTTGCGCCACACCGGCTGCACCAACTGCCGCATCAGCAACCTGACCCACTGCCGTTTCTGCTGCCGTCTTTGCGCCCCCCAGAGCCGTACCAGCCGCAGCGGTCACTGCCACGCCCCCCGCAACGGTCGCAGCCCCAATTTTTGCTGTCGTCGTGTCCCATATTCCTCCGGAAAAAAAAGATCCCGCCCCCTCCATAAATCGTTTCAATCCCTCCCGAGCGACTTGTACACCATCTCGAATAGGTCCATTAATACCGCGCCTAGCTGCATCAGCCGCAGCGGTCTGCGCCCCATACATTTCCCTTTTAGCTGCATCAACCGCAACCTTTGTATAATCCACCATCACAAAACCCTTTCATTTACAATTTTTACAGAACTGATATCACTGTAAATGTAATATGTTAATATACAGTTTATTTTCTATCATTATGTCTATATGTGGGTGTTTTATTATTATTTCCAGAATGTTATTTACAGGTGCAATAATATCCACAAGAAAGCTTGCAAACAACGCGTAACTGACTAGGTTATGTGTGCGACATTCTTGCTTGACGTTTTCTTGACCAGAAAGATACAACACTATGGCCCTGACAACCATTTCCGTACGCGGTGCGCGTGAACATAATTTAAAAAATATCAACGTGGATTTGCCACGCGATAAATTGATTGTGGTCACGGGGTTATCCGGATCCGGAAAATCGTCTCTGGCCTTTGACACGATTTATGCCGAAGGCCAGCGTCGGTATGTTGAAAGCCTGTCATCCTATGCCCGTCAGTTTCTCGAGATGATGCAGAAACCGGATGTGGATTCGATCGAGGGTCTGTCCCCCGCCATTTCCATTGAACAAAAAACAACCAGCCGCAATCCACGCTCGACCGTCGGAACTGTCACCGAGATTTACGATTATATGCGCCTGTTATGGGCGCGGGTCGGCATTCCTTATTCCCCTGCGACGGGTCTGCCGATTGAAAGCCAGACCATCACCCAAATCGTTGACCGCATCATGGCGATGCCCGAAGGCACGAAACTCTATCTTCTGGCTCCGATGGTCCGTGGACGTAAAGGTGAGTATAAAAAAGAACTGAAAGATCTTCAGGCAAAAGGATTCCAACGCGTCAAAATCAACGGCACCATTTACGAGATCGGCGAGGCTCCGGCTCTGGATAAAAAACTGAAACATGACATTTCTGTGGTTGTCGACCGTCTGGTTGTGCGGGATGATATTCGCAGCCGCTTGGCGGATTCCGTAGAAACCGCCCTGAAACTGGCGGATGGTCTATGCATCGCCGAAGACGCCACAAGCGGAGCCGAGACATTATTTTCGGAAAAATTCGCTTGCCCTGTCTCCGGATTCACCATTCCGGAAATCGAACCTCGCCTGTTCTCGTTTAACTCGCCCCACGGGGCCTGCCCATCCTGTGATGGCTTGGGGGTGACCCTGTATATGGACCCTCTGCTCGTCATTCCGGACGAGAGCAAAACCATCGCCGACGGAGCCGTAGAGCCATGGTCAAAAACCTTTGCCAAATATTATCTCAGCGCTCTGCAGGATGTGTGCGCCGCCTTCAAATGCGATATTTATACGCCGTGGAAAGACCTGCCTGAAAAACTCAAGGACGTTATTTTATACGGCAGTGGCGACGCCCCCATTACCTTCCATTACGGGGAAGGCAAACGCAGTTACAGTGATGACAAACCATTTGAAGGCGTGATCCCCAATCTGGAACGCAAATTCCGTGAAACCGACAGCGCGATGATGGTCGAGGAATATTCCAAATATCAATCCAGTGCCGAATGCGAATCCTGCCACGGAGCCCGTCTGAAACCCGAAGCTCTGGCCGTTAAAATCAAAGGTACACATATTTCGGATGCCACACATTTTTCCATTCTGGACGCGCGGGACTGGTTCTCGGCCCTTCCCCAATATCTGAGCAAACAGCACAACGATATTGCCACACGCATTTTGAAAGAGATCAACGAACGGCTGCAATTTCTGGTCAATGTCGGTCTGGATTATCTGTCACTGGATCGCGCCTCTGGTACCTTATCCGGCGGAGAAAGCCAACGTATCCGGCTGGCATCCCAGATCGGGTCGGGCCTGACGGGCGTGTTGTATGTTCTGGACGAACCCTCCATCGGGTTGCACCAACGCGACAACCACCGCTTGCTGGAAACCTTGAATCACTTGCGGGATATCGGCAACACTGTGCTGGTCGTCGAACATGACGAAGATGCCATTCGGGCCGCCGATTATCTGGTCGATATGGGGCCGGGAGCCGGAGTGCATGGTGGGCAGATTGTGGCCATGGGAACACCGGAACAGGTCTTTGCATCCCCCGACAGTATCACAGCGGCCTATATGACCGGCCAACGGGAAATTTCTGTCCCCACAACGCGCCGTGCCGGAAAGAAAAACGGGAAAAAAGCCGAAATTCTGCGTGTTGTCGGGGCCAGCGGCAACAACCTGAAACAAGTGACCGCCGAAATTCCTCTGGGTACGTTTACCTGTATTACAGGGGTCTCCGGATCCGGAAAATCCACCCTGACCATTGATACGCTGTTCAAAGCCGCCAGCAAGAAATTGATGAAGGCCGCACATATTCCCGCTCCACATGACCGCATCGAAGGGCTGGATTATCTCGACAAAGTCATCGACATTGACCAATCTCCCATCGGGCGGACTCCGCGCTCGAACCCTGCGACCTATACCGGATGCTTTACCCCGATCCGCGAATGGTTTGCGGGACTCCCCGAAGCCAAAGCCCGTGGATATGGCCCAGGCCGGTTTTCCTTTAACGTCAAGGGCGGGCGATGTGAAGCGTGTCAAGGCGATGGCGTCATCAAAATCGAAATGCACTTTTTGCCCGATGTTTATGTGACCTGCGAAGAATGTCAGGGAAAGCGGTACAACCGCGAAACGCTGGACGTGAAATATCGGGATAAATCCATCAGTGACGTGTTGGACATGTCGATCGAAGACGCCACAGAATTTTTCAAGGCCGTACCCGCCATTCGCAACAAATTGCAAACCCTGCGCGATGTCGGATTGGATTATATCAAGGTGGGACAACCCGCCACAACCCTGTCCGGCGGCGAAGCCCAACGTGTGAAATTGGCCAAGGAACTGGCCAAGCGGGCCACGGGGCAAACCCTGTATATTCTGGACGAACCCACAACGGGATTGCATTTCGAAGATGTCCGCAAATTGCTCGAAGTTCTGCACAAACTGGTCGACACGGGCAACACAATGGTCGTCATCGAACATAATCTGGATGTGATCAAAACCGCGGACTGGATCATTGACATTGGCCCTGAAGGCGGACATGGCGGTGGACAGATTATTGCCACCGGAACCCCCGAAGATATTGTTGCCGTGCCGTCCAGTTATACAGGGCAATATCTGGCGCCCCTCCTGAAACCCAAAAAAGCCAAACGTGCGGGACGCGCATAGCGAGACATATCATGCCCTTTCATAAACTTGTTCACGGATTTCGTCGCTTTCATTCCAGATATTTTCAGGAACGCACCACGCTTTACAAAACATTGGCCAAGAAAGGACAATCCCCCGAAGTCCTGATGATTGCCTGTTCGGATTCCCGCAACGATCCGGCCTTGATTACGGCCTGCGAGCCAGGGGATATTTTTGTTGTCCGCAATGTGGCCGCCATTGTCCCTCCCTATCACCCCGATGATACCTATCACGGCACCAGTGCGGCCATTGAATTCGCGGTCAAGGGATTGCATGTCAAAGATATTCTGGTGATGGGGCACGCGCAATGTGGCGGGGTATCAGCGTTGTTGAGCGATTCCGGAGAGGCCTCCGCCCCCCCCTCCTTCGAATTTTTGCAACAATGGATCAATATCGGCCTTCCGGCCAAGAACGCCGTCCATACTATTCTGGGGGATGCCCCACGTCCGGTCAAACAACGTGCCTTGGAACAAGCGGTGATCCTGACCTCCCTCACCAATTTGATGACCTTTCCGTGGATTCGGGATGGGGTCAATGCCGGGCGCATCACCCTGCATGGATGGTATTTTGATCTGGAGTCCGGAAAAATGCTGGCACTGGATTTTGTTTCGGGTCACTTTTCCGACATTACCGAGTCCTCTCTGGCACAGAGCTTTTTAAAACGTACCACGCATTATTGTGACTGCACGCTGGAAACCGTCATCCGCCATCATGGACCGTCTTCCTGACAACTTTATAAAATTCCTAATTGTGCAAATTCGACTACAGGTTACCTCTAAAAACCCTTATCGTCATACCAGCGGAAGCTGGTATCTCTTTGATTTCAAAAGATTCAAGATTCCGGCTTTCGCCGGAATGACGGGTTTTTTAGAGGTGACCTACAGATAATTCACCAAGTTCATATTCAAAATCCGGACAGAGGCGGCATAGGATGCCTCCAACTGCGTCTGGATTTCAGTCAGACGCACAGATGCCGAGGGAATATCCACTTCTTTGATATTCGAAGATACTTCCTTCAAATAAGACGTGTCTTGCTCATTCTTGGTAATCTGGTCTTCCATCGATTTGGCTTGCGTTGATAGAACCCCGCGCACGTTGGCAATATCGTCAATGGCTTTCTGGATCAGTGTCGAGGCTTCCGACAATTCGGTCGGACTTCCCGGATTATTGGCAATCAGGTTATACGCCCGGAACAGCCCTTCCAATGCCGGATTATCAGCCGTCACGCCATAATTGATCGTGGATGTTTCCGAGACTTGCGTGGACAGAATGGCATTATTCCCCTGATAATACGACGCATTTACAACCGATGGCGATGTTTGAGGTGTCCATGCCGGGTCGGATAAATCAACCGGCATCGTGTCGATATCGGACCCCGAAAAAACATAGCGCCCCGCAATCTTTTGGTTCAATAATCCAGCAGTTTCGTTCAGCGCATTATTGGCTTGCGCCGCCATCACGGCCGAGGGCACCTGATTCCCGCCCAGCGCCGCCGTAACATTGCTCAACATCGAATTCGCCAAATCGGAAATCTGTCCCAAATTGGTATACATGATATTGACCGTGGCCATTGTGGAATTCGCATTCGCGTTATAGGCCGTCAACTTGCTTTGCGTACTTTCCACCGCCATTAAATATTGGCTATCCCGCGCAATACCTTTATAATCCTGAGACACAAGACCAGAGCTGATTTGCGTATTGATGCCGGAATATTTGGTTTGCAACCGCATATTCTCGGAGACCATTGCGTTGGTATACGAAAATGTTGCCACACGATTGACCATGATTCTTTATCCTTTCTCTCCGCTCTGTGTCTTACCTTAGGGCCGCCAGCAACGCATCCATCATATCCTGAATGGTTTTCACAATCTGGGCTCCGGCCTGATATTGGTTCTGATACAAAAGCAATTTGGTTGTCTCTTCATCCACGTTGACTCCGCTCTTACTGGTCAAGAGATCGTTGCTGGTTTTAAAAACCTGATACGTGGTGTCGGTTTGTTTTTGTGACAAATCCGCCTGGGACGCGGCTGAAGAAATAATTGCCTGCGCATAATGTTGGAGTGTGTTGGATTGTGCCGCGAAACCTCCCGCTGCCGCAAACGAAACGTTGCTGGTCAACATCGTAGAAATCTTGCTGGCGATTGTTCCATCCCCCTTGTTGACACCACGATCACCGGCCGCCAGAGTCGCACTGCCACTCAAAACACTCGTGGACAGATACTGGGGATTGCTGAGGAGATAGGAACTCACAGCCATATCCTCCGCATTCGTTCCGGTAAACAAGTCATTCAAACCGAAATATTGCGAAAAACTTTCACCGCTGGACGATGTCACCGCACTGGTCAAGGGATTCATTACCACACCGTTGGTTGATGGACTTACCGAAATCGACAACTCTCCCTGTGTATTCAGGGACGCGGTAATGCCCGCCACACCGTTCAAAGCGGTCACCACATCATTGATGCTGGTCATCGTGGCCAAATTGATATCGGTATAATTCTGGACTGTTCCGCTGGTATCCGTAATGGCTACACGCACTTGCCCTGTTGCCGAGAACGGCGTGGCCAGTGTCAAACCTTGACGCGATCCTTCCATCAAAGCCCGTGGCGGAATAGATGCCCCCGTGTTCAACAATGTGTTGGTTTGGTTTTTCAAAACCGATGCAAATTCATTCAACTTGCTTTGCTCGTCTACATAGACACTGTCCCGCAAAGCAATCAGTCCCCCCAGCTTTCCACCTTTAATCGTGGTCGTCAGGTCGGTGCCATTCAGATCCATCGCGGAGAATCCAGCCGGATACACCGTGCTTCCGGTAATGGCATTGGTCGGGTTATAAGTAATGTGATGCGGATCCGATAACAACATCGCTTCGCCGCTGCCCGAATAAATCTGGACCCGGTTATCCGATGTGTAATAATACTGGATATCCATTTCCGCCGCTAGATTCTGGAGCTCTTGCACACGTTGGTCTTCGTAATCGGAAATGCTGGAATCTCCCAGAACGCTTCCGGATACTTTCTCGTTTAATGTATCAATCCGGTCCAGAATGCTGTTGACGTTCTGGATCGAGCTGGCAATCTTTTGTTCGGAATCCAGACGCAGTTTCTGGATCCCGTCCGAAACACTGCGCATAGTCGATGTCATACTATCAGCCGTCTGGATGACTTCTGACTTATTCGCTGCCGCCTCGGGGTTGGTCGCAAGATACTGCAAAGCAGCATACATGGTATCGAGATAGGAGCTTAAGGAATTCGTGCCATCCGTGCTGCCCAGTTGTTTCACGTAGTATTCTAGAGAGTCACTAACAGTGATATCGGATTGATAGGCCGAAATGTCCCCTACCAAAGCCTTGGTCAAAAATTTGTCTGTGGATCCAACCACCACACCGGATACCGGCGTAGATCCGGAATTTGTGGTCAGATATTTTACATCCAACGATTTGCGGCTATAGCCCACTTTATCGGCATTGGTAATATTCTGGGATGTCAGATTTGTCTTAAGAGACGCCGACATCATCCCGTGAATCGCCATATCCAGACCGGAGGTTAATCCCATTTTTTGTCTCCCCTTTCAAGAAACAAAAGCAACGCGCTCTTTTCATCTATCCGCCGAAGAAGACTCTCCATCTTCTGGCACTGGTCAAGGAATCCAAAGACCCCCTCTTCTACCTCCGCCATATCCAGATAATCTTTCGAACCCGTTGTTTTCATCTTGTCCTGTCTCACATTGCGTTTCAGGTATCGTTGTGTCTTTTATCAATATCGATCGATGATCCGTAACTTAAACAGGCCTGCTTCGAACGCAAATTGGCGTCGATCTGTTTCTGGACATCTTCTTTTCCGTTCGTCATTTCAACAATATATGTCTGTAATTCTGATTGGATTTCACCCAATGTTGCCAGAGCTTCCTCGCGTGCCGCTTGGGGAAGACTCTCTAACCCGGATTGAAGAGCACCCTGATCCGCAAACAGATTCAAAGACATAAATTCTTCGATATCTTTTTTTTCGGTCCACATTTTCAGAATGCTCTTCCATTGATCCATTTATTTATCCCCTATACCCGTTGTCCGGAATTATCTGACAGCTCCGATCAGATCCTGGAACATCTGGTCAACCGTGTTCACGACTTGTGCCGCCGATGAATAGGCTTGTTGGGCCACAATCATCTTGTTGAACTCGTCCGATGTGTCGGTTGTTGACTGTTCCAGAGCGCTGGACACCACGTTCCCCGCATTCCCCTGACCAGGAAGACGCAAGTTATAGTTCCCCGCGGCTTCGTTCTCATCATACACCGTTCCTTCGACGTGCCGCAATCCATTCGGATTCGGGAAGGTCGCAATCGGAATCTGGTACACCGGCAAGTGCACCCCGTTTTCAAACGATGCGGTAACCAATCCGGTCGCATCAATGTTGATATCGCTTAACTGGCCAAAGCGTACCCCGTCCTGGTCAATCAAATAGATCTCGAGGCCCGGGCTGGTGGTGTTGGAGGAAAACTGGGTTAATCCATCAACGCCCCCAACGGTTCCCCAATCAAGATTGACCGTGGAGTTATTGGCACCCGTTGTAAAACCTGTCACGGTAAAAGAAGGTGTGGCCGGCGTAAAAGAGGCAATCGATCCATCACCGTTGAACGTCACATTAACGGTTTTCTGGGCCCCTGCCGTTGCAGAGTCCGTATCCAAGGTTCCAGAAGTCGTCGTCGTTCCCGTTTGCACCGGATCAGAGAAGGTTGCCGTCCAGTCATTGGCCGCATTTTTGAGCCAGGACAGGGTAATCGTATGACTGACCCCCAGCGCATCGAAAATTTCAATCGAATTGCTGAAAGTTGCCCCGATAGCCGCATCGGCAGGCAAGTTCATATCGAAACGAACCTCGCTGGTCGCTTTCGCCGTTCCGGAGATCGAGTTCACATCAATTGGAACCAGAGAGTTCAGATCGTTGGAAGATGTCGATGTCACCTTACCCAGATCATCCGTTACCTGACCCAGCAAATAGTACCCTTCGGAGTTAATCAGACGGCCGCTCGCATCTGTCGAGAAACTGCCATTGCGGGTATAGGTATATCCGGACGGTTGGTTCGCGATATTGTCCGTGACCACAAAGAATCCATTGCCGTTAATAGCCACGTTGGTTGCCACATCGGTCGCCTGAACCTGACCCTGGGATCGTAAATCCTGACTTGCTTCAAAAACAACCCCGCCGCCGCTGAACCCTGTCCGCGTCTGGTTTCCTGTTACCAAAGACTGGAAAGAAATCTCGCGGGTTTTATAAGCGGTTGTACTGGCGTTCGCAATGTTCTCGGATACCGCCGCCACGGCAGCAGCTTGGGCGCGAAGACCAGATACCGAAGCATTTAATGCACCATTCAAACTCATGTTTACTCTCCTATGTTATAAAGCTTTTCTATTCTTAGTTTTATCTTAGTTTTACCTTAGTCTTAATCTTCGTTTTAGCCTGCGGCTGTCGTGCCTGTTGTGGTTGGAGCGGCAACAATCTTTTTGACTTGTCCTATTTCAAAAAGCATGCCACCTGCTTGCAGATAGGTTCCATCCGTATCGGATTGAACATTGTCCACCTTCACAGCCGTATGCGTGTTCGTCGTAATAGCGGCATCCTTTGAATCGACTGCTGTAATGGTCATTTTCAAGGTGGCCCCGTCTTCGACAGCCTTATTCAAATCGCTGTTGGCCAATGACATTTTATACGTCCCTGCGTTCATACTGGTCCCACCCGTCGCATTTTTCATGGTGGCAGAATAGACAACATTGCCTTTAGCATCGGTCACGGAAATTTTTACCGACTTGGCATCGTTCGGGATCGCATAGGTCCAGTTTGCCGACCCGTTCTGCATAGCGGTCGTGTCGGATTGCAGATCGACATATTGGCCGATATAGCTGAACGCACTGGACAGCGCGCTTTGCTTAATGGCCCCGATCAGGCTATCCAGCTTGGTATTGGAATCTATTTGTTGTTCCAAAGCCGAGAACTGGGTCAGTTGTCCGGTAAATTCCTTGGTATCCATAGGATCCAGAGGGTTCTGGTGTTGCATCTGCGTCAGCAGAATGCTTAAAAACTGGTTTTTCAGCTCTTTGGCTTTGTCCGAAGCTGTCGAGGTTGAACTCGTGCTGGAACTGGATCCGGAGCTGGAACTTGTTGACGCTATCTTGGTTCCGGTCAGCGATGACAGGTCCGTTGCCGTCGATATCTGCGTAATGCTTGCCATAACCTTATCCTCTGAATTGTTACACTCGGTCGAAAAAGGGTATTGCAAGAACTGTGCACAATTGAAATTTTTTTAGAAAAAACTGCTAAATACCGCCAAATTTAATCAGCGGATCCAACGGATGCGGGGTATTTTCGCCTTTTCTGTAAAAATAAACCTTGTACATTTCGGCAAAAGCTTCGGGATATTTATCTTCGAACTGTGCCATTTGGCTCAGATTGGCAAGGTCGCCCTCGGGAAACATGGCAAAGAAATCTTTCCTGCGGTGGGGAAGGAGCCCCACACAATAGGGGGCCAGACCATGGCGATCTGCCATCTCCTGAATTAACGGGAAGGTATAGCGGTGTTCCTGAATGTGGAAGAGAAGGTCATTGCATTCGGACAGGCTAAAGAAATCCCCGGCATGGGTGCAGAGGGTGCGGGGATCCTCCGGAGGTAGCCGGAAAATATCCTGACGGAATTGGCGAATATCATCAAGTGACGAGGTGTAACCCTTCTCCCGAATATAATCACTGGCTGGATTGAGGATCAGATCCCGCGCAATTTTGGAATACAGTGATATACTCATCTTTCCGCCGGGCTTCAGCGTTGCCAAAATAGCAGCCAGACCTTTATCCGGCTCCTTCAGGTGGTGCAGGACGCCGGAACTGACAACATAATCGAATTTTTTATTCAACTCTCCGACCTTCATCAAATCTCCGTGCAGGAACGTAATGCGATCGGCAAACCCCAATTCTTCGGCCATTCGCATGCCGTATGCGATACTGGATCTGGATAAATCAATTGCGGTAATTTTTGCCTCGGGCAGAGTGGATGCGTATAGACATGGTTCTTGACCGGTACCACATCCGGCGACCAGAATTTCAAGATTGCGGCTCATTTGGCGCAAAGGCTCGGAAATTTTGACGGCGGTGACACTGGTCCAACGGGGATAGGGGCGGCTTTCGTACATTTTCTGCACGGCTTTGGAGGTTGCATCCTCGATATCCGTGAAGCTTTTGATTTTGGGGATCAGGGCAGATTCATAGCGCGGATTGTCAAATTGGACTTTGACAAGCGGGGCCATGGCCTTTTTACAGCCAGAGGTAAACAAAATGTCCTGCGTGTCCCAAATTTCATAGAGTGGTTTGTAACAGCAGGCGAGAGCCAGTAATTTGGCGGTATCTTCATCGATTTTCTTATGGTTGGACAAGTGGTGTTCGAGATATGCCAAAAGCCCTTCCAGCTTTTGCTTTTCTTCGGGTGTTTCGAAAAAGATAAAATCATTGTACCAGCATTGAATGGCCAGAGATGGCAGAAATTCTAGCAAGGATCGCGGCCAATCGGCAAAATTTTCCCAATGGGTGGTAAAATAACGGCGAATATGGGCAAAAACATGCTCGATAGAGGGGGTTGCTGTAATAATCCGGCGCAGCCCCAAACCTATAAACGGACTTTTGAGGGTAGAAAACAGGGGTTTCAGGTCCATCGCGTCCGGATTCTGCTCCGGAAACCGCCGCAAACCCTCCAAAGCCGGATCCGTCAAAAATGTCGCACACCAAGACGGTGCCATATTCCTATGGCGAATGCCGTCTTTTTGAAAGCATAGCTCGATCACTTTTTTCAGATTGGGATCAAATTCGGGGATCGCCCATTTGTTCATAAGGTCTGCTGTGACGGAGCGGTATTGGTCATTATTGGGGAATCTCAGGAGGAGGTCTCTCATCAGAAAAACGGCGCGGGTCGTATCCCCTTCCTGAAACAGGGAAACGGCCAAATCCTTGATTAAATTGGGAGACGTTTTGTCTTTCTGGTAAGCTTTCAGGAAAAAGAAGGAGCTTTTTTTATAGTTTCCGATTTTGTAATAGGTTTCTCCTAAAGAAATTGCAATTTCCGGGTTATCGGACAATTCACAGGCTTTGCTCATATAGGAAAGGCCTTCATCTTCATGGCCCGTTTTCAGAAGGGCCAACCCCAGATTATACAGCGCATCCACGTCCGAATCGTTCAAGGCAACCGCCATACGAAACGCATCGCAGGCCTCATTATCCCGTCCCATTTTGGCCCATGTGATACCCAATTGAAGCCACGCGGATTGAAACTGTTCATCTTCCGCAATGCATGTGGCAAAAAAGGCCTCGGCCTCCAGAAGATTTTCTTGTTTTAACGACCGGACCCCATTGGAAAAATACGTCCTAACAGTGGCGGGGTCGGAAGAGGATGTCATTATCTTTGCCTGTTCTATAAAGGTTGTTTCAAATTCGAAAGATTGTAAACGTCTTATTAATAATTGATAGGATAAAATGAAACAATGAGGATTGTGAAGAAGATCTTCAAAACAATCCGGAATAATGGTATGCTTAGCACATTCTCAGGAAGTTGATTCGTCAGAAGACGGAAATACTTCCCGGATCTCAGAAGAGGTCCGATCTTTACTAATGGCACTTAAACAACTCTAGAAAGGAGTCTCCCATGCCAGTCATCGCAACCAACACCGCTGCTAACTCAGCCCTTATCTATTTGAACAAAAACTCCCGTGATCAAAGTGCGTCTTTGGCCAAACTGTCGAGCGGTTCCCGTATCGTCCGTGCGTCTGATGATGCTGCGGGTCTTGCTGTCGGGTCTTCGTTGAAAGCAGACGTGACCACGCTGAAACAAGCGGCAACCAACTCTGTTCAGGCACAATCTGTTCTTCAGACCGCTGACGGGGCTCTGTCGCGCGTTGGTGACATTCTGCAACGTATGAAAGCTCTGACAACTCAGGCCATTTCCGGTTCTGTTGACTCCACATCCCGTGGATTTATCGATCAGGAATACGATCAGTTAAAGGCTGAAGCGATCGCAATCGGAACCAACACCACCTTTAACGGAACCAAACTTCTGGATGGTAACTTTAACGCCACCAACAACGTTGGTACGTTCCAGGTTGGTACAGCTGTTGCCGATGTTATCACAGCGGACTTGACCACAGTAAAAGTTGACTCAGCCAACCTGACATCTTTGGCTGGAAACACCGATACTTATGCCAACGCAGCCGCTGCTTCTCCACTTGTTGACACTGATATCGATAAAGTGTCGGCGATGCGTGCAACTGTCGGGTCTTACCTGTCGCGCTTCCAGTATCGCAGTGATGTGATCGATAGCTCGATTGAAAACCTGTCATCTGCAGCCTCCGCCATTATGGACGTAGACTTGGCCGCCGAACAGTCGAACTTGACCAGCAAACAAGTTCTGACCGAGGCTTCCATCGCGGCGCTCTCTCAAGCGAACCAGATGAAATCTTCTCTGCTGTCCCTCGTTAGATAGTCGCGTTTAGGTTAAAACGTTATATAAATAAATTCCAGAAAAGGGGGATTGGCACGGAAATTGCTGGTCTCCCTTTTTGAATAAGAACATGATAGAATAGTGGGTAGGAAAAATAAGGAGTACGGGATGACAACAAGCTCTGGCATCACAACGTTGGGAAACAGGACGTTCTTTTTCGGCGGTGCGTCAGGCATTGACACATCCGCCCTGATCACGGCGGCCTATAATGCCAAGAAACTGGAATCCACCAATCTGGATACAAAAATTTCCAAGAACACCACCAAAATTGCCTCTTATTCGCAATTGCAAACCCTGTCCCAGGCCGTACAAACCGCTTTAAAGAATATCAAGAAAAGTTACAGTGTTCTGGACACAGGTTCGTCTTTGTTTGACGCACGTTCGGGAACGTTGACGTCGAGCAGCAGCACCTCTGCATCCAATCTGTTGGATGTGACAGTGGCCTCCGGAACCGCACTTGGTTCTTACAGCCTGGAAATCCAGCAAAAGGCCATGGCGCAAAAAGTGGCCGGAAACACTGCCACCACCGACAAGACGGCCGCGCTTGGCGTGACGGGTTCTTTTGATATCGGCGCCGCAGGCAGCACCGCCGCAACCATCAACGTGACCTCGTCCATGTCCCTGTCCGATGTGGCGGCGGCCATCAATGCCCAATCGACAACAACGGGTGTCGGGGCCAGTGTTATCAAGGCCTCCAGCAGCGGGTACCAGTTGGTATTGACGGCCAATCAAACAAACAAAACCATGTCGGTGACAAACATCACCGGCACAAATGTGTTACAGAATCTGGGTGTCCTTAACTCCTCTGGCGGATTTGTGAATCAGATTCAGCCTGCTCAGGGGGCTATCGTCAAATTGGATGGCACACCGGTCACGCGGGACACAAATAACTTTAGCGATTTGATTGATGGTGTCAGTTTAACGGTTAAGAATGCGGAGCCGGGAACAACCGTCCAGTTGAAAGTCGATAACGATACGTCCTCTATTGAAAGCGGGGTGCGGGCTTTTGTGGATGCCTATAATTCTTTCCGCGATTTTATTACAACCAACCAGAAAGTGACAAACGGCGTTGTGTCGTCCGATGCCGTGTTGTTTGGTGACTTCACCATGAAATCTTTGGGCGGCGACATACAATCCTTGTTGGGCGCACAGTACGGATCTTCCTCGGCCAGTTTGCGGACATTGCGGGAAGTCGGAATTACCATTGACGGGGACAACCATTTGCAATTGGATTCGGTCGCATTTAACAAAGCCCTTACCAATAATTTCGATGACCTCAAATCGTTGTTTCAGGCCCAAAATACCTCGGATAACTCGAATTTCCGGATGACAGGAAATACGTCAAAACTGACATCCTCCTCATTTGCGATGGACATTACCTATTCCGGCGGGACCATCTCCTCGGTCTCTGTCGGTGGGGATAGTTCGTTATTCGACATTAGCGGAGCCACGATTACAGGAAAAAAAGGAACCGCGTATGAAGGCATGTCCTTTGCCTATATCGGCACCACCAGCACCACCGTGAATTTCTCGATGACCCAGGGACTGGCCGACCGGATGTATAACCGGTTTGACCTTGATGCCAACACCGTTGGGGGCACGATCCAGTCGCTCAAGACCAGTCTGGATAACCAGAACACCAAAATGAGCGAACGATCCGCCCGTGTTCTGCAGCGTGCGGATGATTTTCGTCAGAAGCTGATTGACAAATACGCCAGTTTTGAGAGTAAAATTGCCGCAGCCCAAACAACCCTGACCCAGATTCAGGCTGTTTTGAATGCAAAAAATAATAATTAATAGAGGATGTTAGACCCATGACCCACAACCCGTATCAGAAAGCCTCTCAGGCATATCAGAAAAAAAACGATGAAACCCTGACCCCTCTGCAAATTGTTGTCGAGCTGTACAAGGGGTTAATTCGCAATACAAAATTTGCAAAACAATCCTGGCAAGACGGTCAGTTGGATGTGATGTGCGGCTATATCCAGAAGAATTTTGACATTCTAGAAGCCCTACAGTCCAATCTGGATCTGGAGCAAGGCGGAGAAGATGCGGCGTTTCTCAACCGCTTTTATACGGTTATTTTCTCCGCATTAACACAGGCAATTTCGAAGCCGGATCCGGCAACGTATTTTGATGAGATTACGGCGTATATCCAACAAGTTCATGATCGTTGGTATGCGCTGGCCTATCCCGACCATAGCTCCCCTCCCCCTGCAGAAGATGCTACGGCATCGGCCTAAGCAATTATTCGGATTATGGACAAAGACACCGATTTATCTGCCCCTGTTGTCAAACGTTCCGTGACAATTTCTGGACACGCGACCTCCGTGTCGCTGGAACAACCCTTCTGGAATGAACTGGTAAAAATCGCAAATACGCGGAACATAAAACTTTCCCACCTCATCGAAGAAATAGATACAGCGCGCCAAACAAACTTGTCTAGTGCGCTGCGTCTATTTGTCATGTACCACTTAATCAAGAAGACAGAAGGCAGCCGCTCAACCTAATCCCTTCGTCATTTTGACCGGCTGTTTTCCTTACCCCCCCCCTTTTAATCATGATCATGCGAGTCTTTATGGAATAACCCCGCCCCGACTGTCTCTTTCAAGAACAACGATCCAATCACCACGGTCATCAAGGCTACGGCAATCGGATACCACAAGCCGTGATAAATATTCCCGCTGGCCGCCACCATCGCAGTCCCGACGAGAGGTAACATCCCCCCGAACCACCCATTCCCGATATGGTATGGCAACGACATAGAGGTATAGCGGATATTGGTGGGGAATAATTCCACCAGATAGGCCGCAATCGGTCCATATACCATCGTCACATAGAGCACCATAACCGTCAGGATCGCGATAGACGGAATCCACGCAATTTGGGCTTTATCGGCTTTTTCCGGATATCCGGTGGCTGCCAAAGCGGTTTTATAAGCAGCAGGATCAAATTTATCGGATCCATCCACTTCGTCAATTACATGATCTC
>CAZMZK010000006.1:0-31153 GCA_964570705.1 uncultured Micavibrio sp. | reverse complement strand
ACAATTCCAGCTCTTCGACTTTTTTGAGCAAGTTGCGGTTGAATGGCAAAGATTCTTCCACTTCGGATGCAGCCGCTTCTTTTGGCTCTTCGAAGTTGATGAAAACTTGCAATTGATCTTGCATGATACGCGCGGCATAAGCCACAGCATCATCTGGCGAGATCACGCCATTGGTTTCCACAACCAATGTCAGTTTATCATAGTCAGTGATTTGACCCACACGGGTATCTTCTACTTCGTAAGACACTTTGCGAACAGGCGAGAAAATGCTGTCCACAGGGATCAATCCCACAGGAGCATCTTCCGGACGGTTCATCGATGCCGGACGGTAACCTTTCCCGGTTCCAACAGTCATTTCCATGTCCAGTTTTGCGCCTTTATCCAAGGTGCACAGAACCAGATCCGGATTCATGATTTCGATGTCGGCACCGGCTTCGATCATTCCGGCGGTAACTTCACATGGACCTTCGGCCAAAATGCGCATGCGCTTTGGACCTTCGGCGTGCATACGAACAGCGATCGCTTTGATGTTCAGGATGATATCAGTGACATCTTCGCGGACACCTTCGATGGTCGAGAATTCGTGCTGAACACCAGCAATTTTAACGGCAGTGACCGCCGCCCCTTGCAAGGAGGACAGCAAAATACGACGCAAAGCGTTCCCCAAGGTCAGACCAAACCCGCGCTCCAGAGGCTCGACAACAACTTTACCCGTGTTGCGTGCATCAGGTTTGCGTTCGACTTCAACTTTATTGGGTTTAATGAGTTCCAGCCAGTTTTTCTGTATCAGCATGCTTTTTCCCTTTCACCATGCTATGGACAAATTGCCAAGGGGAGCAGGTGAACGCGCCCCGAGGCAACAACACATCTAGTACGCAGCCGTTATTAGATACGGCGGCGTTTTGGAGGACGGCATCCGTTGTGTGGAACGGGGGTGACGTCTTTAATCGATTTAATGGTGTATCCTGCAGAGATCAATCCACGCAAAGCCGATTCACGACCTGCGCCTGGACCTTTGATCACGACATCAACTTCGCGCATGCCGTGCTCACCTGCTTTGCGAGCCGCATCTTCTGCGGTCAACTGGGCCGCATAAGGGGTCGATTTACGAGACCCTTTGAAACCCATGATCCCAGCAGACGACCACGCAATGGTGTTACCCATGGCATCGGTAATGTTGATGAAAATATTGTTGAACGACGCATTGATGTGCGCAAAACCAGTAACAATGTTCTTGCGAACAATTTTCTTACGGGCTCCGCCCTTTGCACCTTTGGCGCCTGCTTTTTCTTTAACAGCCATAATTTTCTACCTTTTGTATCTCTATCTAAAACGAATGTGACGGAATTACTTCTTAACGATCTTCTTACCGGCCACTGGCTTCGCAGGTCCCTTACGGGTGCGGGCGTTGGTACGGGTCCGTTGACCACGAACAGGCAACCCACGGCGGTGACGCAGACCACGGTAGCATTGCATATCCATCAGACGTTTGATGTTGAGGGAGACTTCACGGCGCAAATCACCTTCGATCATGTACTTGCCAGATTCGATGATTTTGCGGATCTGGTTCAGTTCATCTTCGGTCAGGTCTTTCATACGACGGGAAAAATCGATCCCGACTTCTGTGCAGATCTGCTCGGCGGTGAAACGACCGATGCCATGAATATAGGTGAGCGAAATAATAGCTCTTTTGTTGTCAGGAATGTTGACGCCGGAAATACGGGCCATATTTAAGACTCCTTTAAGTCAGTCTGTTGATTTTAAACCGATCCGTAAAATTTCCAATAAAATGAAGAGGAAACGCCGGATCGTATACCAAAGACTCCGGATAAAAAACCCTGCCGCGCAGAGCCACCTCATGCCGGAGTCACGCGCAATATAATTATTAACGCGCTTCTGTCAATCTTTTTCTGCATATTTTCTGTGGATAAGTTTATTTTTACCCTCGGCGCGACCTTTAAATTTCCAGAATAATTTTGGAGCACCATAGCACATGTGGGAAGAAATCTGGCAATTAATGACACGCCCTAGGGAAATCCAGAATTCCCTTCCTATGTGTCCCTTGATGTGTGCGGCTTTGCCGCACCTATTCACTGAATCCCCCGCACGCATTCCGTTTTGCTTTCGCAAAATCTCCACTTGACCCCCACTTGGCGGAAGGTGACAAAAACCGCAGAAATGCACCAAAAGCCCTTGAACGGACACTAAGACTCTGCGTCGAAAGCCTTATGCAACGTATCCTGCATTTTTAAAGATGTGCGGATAACCATGGCGTTGGATTGATAAGCCGTCTTGGCCTGCTGTAAAGTCAACAACTCCTCATCCGGATTGACATTCGGCGCATTCACCATGCCGCTGCTATCCGCCAAGGGGGAATCGGGGCTATAGGATGGCACAAATGGAGGATTTCGGGTCAAAACCTCCGTCCGGACACCTCCGTCTCCGGTACTGACGTCCCGTGTAACTTTGGCCGCATAGGCTTGACTCGAGGCCTTCGAATCCGTGGATCCGACACTATCTGCATTCGCAATATTGCTGGAAACAACCTCGGCCTTCTTGGATGCGGCCATTAATCCGGACAGAGATGTGGAAATAGGGTTTATCATTTACCCAATATATCATAATATGATTAAAATACCTTTTAGGAATGTATCGACATGATGATCAAAAAATATCTCTCTTTGGCTCCGGTTCTGGCCATTTTCTCGCTTGCTTTGCCACATAGTGCCGAAGCCGGCCCCAAATTTGCTGGCCTGTGGTGGTGGGATAGCCATTGGAAAAATCAGGATTTTATCCCGTACTATGATAACGGAACCGATCCGCATAACAACCAATGGTCAGATTCCAAATGGACCCCTGCCGATTGGATCAAAGCCTCGGGGGGCAACGGGGAATCCCTCGTTCAAACATGGTTGGCCAATGGCATCATCGCAGGCAGTTACAAAGACAGTGACGGAATTCCCTATCTGGATGTCGGGCCCAATTTTTATCATTTGTCCGGCTATGATAAGCGGCGCGTGACCGAAACGCTGGATGCTATTTATCACATCACTGCCAAGAAACCCAGCATGTATTACCTGAAGGACCCTGCCACCAAGCAAGTCATCGGAACCTATACCAAACAAGGTCTGACACTCGAATGAAACCTGTAAAACGTCTGGATGGAAAAGTCGCTCTGGTGACCGGTGCCTCCCGCGGAATCGGCGCCGCCGTTGCCAAAGCTCTCGCCAGCGAAGGAGCGCATGTTGTTCTGCTCGCCCGCACAAAATCCGGGCTCGAAGACACATATGATGCCATCAACGAAGCGGGCGGTTCCTCGACAATTTTTCCGTTTGATTTGACCAAAATTGATGAACTGGAAGCCTTGGGCCCGACTCTTCTGGAACGTTTCAAACGTTTGGATATCTGGGTGGCCAATGCGGGCCGTCTGGGAACCCTCACTCCGATTTCCCATTCCAAAATCAAAGACTGGCGTGATGTCTATACCTTGAATGTTCTGGCGAATGTTCAAATGATCCGGACGCTGGAACCTTTGCTCAAAGCGTCTGATGCGGGCCGCGCAATTTTTGTGGGGTCGGATCTGGGTGTCCACCCGATGCCGTTCTATGGCGAATATGGTGTCAGCAAAGCCGCCGTATCGTTTCTGGCACGCAGCTGGGCCGAAGAAGTCAAACATACCGCAATCAAAGTGAATATTGTGCAACCGGGTGCCGTGGATACCGAACTATTGGCCGAAGCCTTCCCCGGCGGATATCACCGTCCGGATTTGCGCATGCCGGAAGACATCGCTCCACTTTTTGTGGATCTGGCCCTGCCGACCTGCCCCCATCACGGAGCTATCATCACATCGCCCCGTTCATAAGACCGACCGTCTTTTTATGGCCCACCCCAAAGAGATGGCCACTTTTATGAACGAAGCCCACCCTTGAAGGACGATCAGACTTGCAGGAAATCGACAATCTGGGCGGGGGTATCGTCCGCAGGGGACTCTGCACGGGACAAGGATGTCGTTCCGCGTGATTTCTTTGGTTTCGGGAAAGACAGAATGTCGGCAGTTGCTGGTTTCTGGGTCGCATCTGCTTCCACGACTTTTTCGGCTTCGGTGAAGGACCTCTCAAATTTGATGAACCACAAAAAGTTCGCATTCGATCGGTCACGAACATCGGTAAAGACGGGATCGGCAATCATTTGACCCGCCATACTTTCCAGATAATTGGCGCCGAACGGCATTTTCCCCAAAGCCCGCATCATATCACGTGCAATCATACGGGAAGCGTCCACGTTGTCACTGAACACATATCCTTGATAATCGGCCAGCATGTGTTGGATCAATGTCCGGTCGGCTTTGCGGCAACGTTCGGACAAGAACCAGGCTTCGAACACAGCCCGGGCGGCAAGTCCGTTATTGATAGAGCGAAAATCGGCGATCGCTTCGCGGGCAAAAGAACGCCCCAGATCGCACAATGTCGAATTTTCAATCCGCATCCAGACATCTTTGTATCCGGTCAGTTGCAATTCCCATCCGACCCGCACCATGGACACCAGCAAATCGGCGTGTTGGGAACGGTTGATAAGAACAGCATAATCAGGGTGAACCGACAAAGGATGCAATCCGGAGCCATTTTTGTGTTGCCACATCCGGCGCAATTCCCGCACCGTCAGCAAAACTTTGGTCGGCATATCCAGATCAGAACGTACCAGAATGCGCCCCGCAGAACGGTCATACGCAGCATCGAGAACCTGTAATGATTCAGAGATAGTTACCTGATGCAATTGTGCAAAGGACAAAAATTGTGAGGCCAAGCGCGATGTGTGGAGGATTTCCATCAAACGGGAAAGATCCGGAGCCGATGGGTGATAAGGCTGTGATAGAAACGCCGCATCCGCAGAAAAGAGGGATGCTGTGGTATTTTCTGGCTCTATAAATTCTTGAACAATTTTATCATAGGCGGTTGTCTTTTCCTGCATATCCGCAATGTCGCGTTCCAAGGCTTCCAGAATGGGATCGTCCATCAAGGGATCGTCCTCCATCACGTCATCAAAATCCGCATAAAAAAGCGGTTGATCGCTGATCCACGAGCATCTCACGGGCTGCTGGTTGCCCAGAGTGTAGGCAAACCGACAATTTTCCAGCGGCCAAATTTTGATCTCCGCGCTCTGATCCCCTGATCCCATAAACTTATCCATTTTACTCTCTCCCTTTGGAGGCCTTCACTCAAAATATGGAGGCAATCTTATTTGCCTTTCCCTTCCATCTTATCGGGCTTTGGTTAATGGAACGTGACTAAATCAGAAAAAAATCGTTTTTTTTCAATACGTTAAGAGAATCTAAACGGGATTAACATAAGAAAAATGCCCCTTATTTAAGCCATTGAGTTCCTTGGCAAAAAAAGGGGCATTTTGAAGGTGTGTCAGAGCATGTCATCAATTGACGACATGCCGTAGTTTGCATTATTTTTCCTTTTTGATCCCGCCGCCGATAGGCTTCAGGGTCGGGAAGGCAATAACGTCACGGATATTCGTCGAATTGGTCAACAACATGACCATCCGGTCAATGCCCATGCCCCAGCCGCCTGTTGGTGGTAAGCCGTATTCCAGAGCGGTGATAAAGTCTTCGTCCAGCATCATGCCTTCTTCGTCACCCGCATCGCGCGCGGCAACTTGTTCCTGGAACCGCGCCAATTGATCGCGTGGATCATTCAATTCGGTAAAGGCGTTGCAGATTTCCCATCCATTGGCATAGCTTTCAAAGCGTTCGGTTAACAAAGGATTATCCCGATGCAATTTGGACAGGGGCGAAATATCATAAGGATGATCCATCACGTGGGTTGGCTGGATCAGTTTATGTTCGCCCTTTTCGGCAAAAATGGCTTCGACCACTTGGCCCCAATTGGCGTTATTTTCGACATGAACCCCCAGTTCTTTTGCTTTGGCGCGGGCGGCTGCCGGATCGGTGATGGTCAGGAAATCAACGCCGGTTTCTTCCTGAACAATGCCGACCATTGTTTTACGTTGCCATGGGGATCCGAAATCCAGAACATGGTCGCCGTATTGGATGCTGGTTGTACCATGCACCGCCTGCACGACAAAGCGCACCATGTCTTCAACCAAGGTCATGATGTCGTAATAATCCATATAGGTATGATAGGATTCAATCATGGTAAATTCCGGATTGTGGCGCGGGGACACGCCTTCGTTGCGGAAGTTGCGGCCAATTTCAAATACGGCATCGGCAAACCCGCCGACAACAAGGCGTTTCAGGAATAATTCCGGCGCAATCCGCAGGTAAAAATCGGAATCGAGCGCATTGTAATGCGTGATAAACGGCTTGGCCGATGCCCCGCCCATAATCGCGTGCAGCAAAGGTGTTTCGACTTCCAGAGCGCCGATGCTGGTCATATATTCGCGAATGGCCCGAATGATTTTGGTACGGGTGCGCAACACGGTTTTGCTTTGTTCATTCATGATCAGGTCGAGGTAGCGTTGACGATACCGCGATTCAATGTCGCTTAACCCGTGGTATTTTTCCGGCAACGGCTGGAACGATTTGGTGAGCAGGGTCAGCTCAGCCGCGCGCACCGACAATTCTCCCCGTGGAGTCCGGCGAATGGTGCCCGATACGCCGATAATATCGCCCAGATCATAATAATCCAGTTTTGCCAATTCTTCGGCAGGCGTTGAATCTTTGTGACAGAAAACCTGGATTTTCCCGCTGGCATCATGCAAATCAATAAACATGCCGTTATTGCGCATGGCCATGATCCGCCCTGCGATGGTTACGCGATCTTCGGTTTCGACCCCGTTTTCCAATCCGGCATAGGTGTCTTGCAAATCTCCGGCACGGTGCGTACGGTTGAATTTATGCGGAAATGCCTGACCTCCGGCAGCTTCAAAGGCTGCCAGCTTTTTCAGCTTGGCCGCTTTCAGAATATTATCGTCTTGGGGCAGAGCGTTTTCCGGTGCGGGGGCTGAAGTTTTCTGTGTCATGGTTTTATCCGTATGATATAGTTGAACATGTTAGGTAATGCTTCAATCTGTCTGAAACTTTGTGGAAAATCAAGCCATGCCCCCGCTTTCTTTGCAAAAAACCGTTAAAAACACGACGGGGTCCGCCGGAAATGCGCTAATGATCATTCTGATCCTGATTATTTTGCTCGCGGCCTTGACCGCCGTTGTCATGCGATCGTCCAATCGTGCTTCGACCAATATCAGTACGGAAACCGCCCGCATGCAGGCCGAGAAACTGATCCGGCAGGCCAAAGGTCTTGAAACCGCCATTCAACGTTTAACCTCGGTGAACCGGTGCAGCGAGAATGAAATAAGTTTCGTGAATACCACCACCACCCGTGATTACACCAACGCACAGGCCCCCACCGATCATCATTGCGATCTGTTCCATGGCGATGGGGCCGGAATGCCCTATACCAACCCGGATGCGGCAGCTTTGGATTCGTCCTTATCGGCCTTAAGCGATTACGGCCAGTTTGTCTTTACCGGAGGCTATTGCGTGTTGGGGGTGGGATCTGACGACGATGGCATCTGTCATGATCATGAGGTGGCCTTGTTGGCCGTTGTGCCACATATCAATTTGCCAACGTGTTTGCAGATCAATCAGTTGATGCGTGTCACAAACCCATCAGATGCTCCGCCCGAAGAAAGTCTGGATGAAACGGCGGCTTCTTTTACAGGAACGTATACGGCCAGCACCGATCCGGAATTGGGGGAAAATGTGAATGGCGCCCCGCTGCAGAACCACGCAACCGGATGTTTTAAAAATACATCTGGCGCATGGACCGGAAGTTACATTTTCTATCACACGCTTATCACGCGCTAATCCGCATAAAATATAAGGTTTCGCGAAGGATATACCCTTAGGATATATCCTTTTTAGCTGTGCTTCGGTGCACAATTTTGTAACCCGAATTTAATCAAAATTACATTAAAATAGAAAGATAGAACCACGGACAATATCACCGGTATCAAAGAGGTCGGAACCAGATGACAATTGCTTATGAGAAGACAGAAAGCCTCCTCACATCCTTTGTGGAACATATCGCCCCCAAACCCCAATCCTGGCGCGTCATCAGCATCGAGTTTCAGGAATGCGACACACTCCACTCGGGCATCTTCCAGAATTTATGTTTGAAAAATCTCCAACATTTTTTTGCGGAACTGGATTGCAAAATTTTCTGGCCGAGAGCCAATTTTATCCTGATTTTCTTCCAAGGCCGCGCCATGCCCGTGGAGAAAGCGGTCGAGGGTTTCCTGAAAGAAACAGAGTTTAAAGGATTTGGCCGTTTCTTTGATATTCTGGATCTGTCCATTCACTGGGACAATTTGCAGAGCTTGCTACAAAAAATTTTAACCCATCCGGTTACATCTCTCTCCGTACCCGCATCCGGAGACATGCTCTCTACAAGTCATCATGCTCAAGATGGTTTTACTATTACATTGTCTCGCGACAAGATGGCGGGCATTTCGGCCATCCGGCGTGGGCGCACCAAACCGTTGCTGTTGTTGGTGGAGGATGATCCTTTTACCCTGCAACTGGTCAAGCTGGCCTTCAAGGAGGGGCATGAGGTCATCACAGCCGAAACAGCTCGCCAAGCGTTGGTGTATTATCAACGTCACTTGCCGGATATGGTGTTCCTGGACATCCAATTGCCTGACGGCAATGGTATTTCTTTGCTGCAAGAAATGACCAAAGCCGACGATGAAGCCTATGTCGTCATGCTCAGTTCCCATTCGCAAAAAGAAAAAATTATGGATTGCATCACGTACGGGGCCAAAGGATTTATTGCCAAACCCTTTACCCGCCAACGATTAATGGATGCGGCCGATAAATTCCGCAGCGTGTGGAAACAGCCCGTAGGAGATAATCGCCATGGAACTTAAAGGCATTTTGTCGCAAATGGCGGATTACACAACCGACGCCATTGTGATCACCAAAGCCAGAGTAGATCATCGGGGCGAAGGGCCGGAAATCGTCTACGTCAACAAAAGCTTTACCGCGTTGACCGGATACACACCCGAAGAAGCCATCGGGCGCACCCCGAAATTTTTGCAAGGGATCAAAACTGACCGGCGCACCTTGGCGCGGATCAGTCAGGCGATTGAAGATAAACGCCCCCTCTCTGTCGAAGCTTTGAACTACAGCAAAGAGGGGCATGAGTATTGGGTCGAGATTAATCTGAATCCGATTTTCCATCCGGAGACACGCGAATGTATCTATTTTCTGGCGACCGAGCGCGATATTACCGAACGCAAAACCGCCGAATCCCAATTGATGCGGGCCATCGAAAAAGCCGAAGCAGGCACCAAAGCCAAAAGCGAATTTCTGGCCAATATGAGCCATGAATTGCGCACGCCGATGAATGGAATTCTGGGCTTGGCTGAAATTTTACAAGGGCTGGAACTCACCGAGGATGTCCGCGAATGTGTGGATGCGATTCACAGTTCCGGCATGAATTTGTTGAGCATTGTGAATGATATTCTGGATCTGTCCAAAATCGAAGCGCAAGAATTGGAAATTGAAGAATATCCGTTCAAGATCAAGGACTCGTTAAAAAACATCAAGGATGTGACAACGATCTCTGCGGCACGCAAGGGGTTGAATTATGACGTGAATATCAACCTGAATGTTCCTGAATGGTTGATGGGGGATGGAAAACGAATTCAACAAGTTATTTTTAATTTGGTCGGGAATGCGATTAAATTCACCGAAAAAGGTGGCGTCTCGGTCTCGATCGACTGGAAAGAAATCAATGGGACGCCGCAATTGATGATTCAGGTACAAGATACCGGAATCGGTATTCCGGACGAATTCCATCAACATTTGTTCAATAAATTTTCACAGGCAGATACGTCGATCTCACGCAAATTTGGCGGCACAGGATTGGGGTTGGCAATTACCAAATATCTGGTGGAGATGATGGGGGGCAGTATCGGATTTACCAGCAAGGTCAATCATGGCACTGTCTTTTATATTACGATCCCGATTGCCGAAGCCCCAAAACAGGATATTCTGCAAACAGAAATCAAGGTGAATAACGAGAATTCTCTGGTCGGAGTGGATTTGCAAAATATCCGCGTTCTGATTGTCGAGGATCACCCGATTAACCAGATGTTGGGCATCAAATGGTTGAAGAAATTGGGGATCAAAAATATTGACTCCGCGTTAAATGGCTTTGAATCCCTAACCTTGTTGCGCAATAACACCTATGATTTCGTGTTGATGGATTGCCAGATGCCCGAATTGGATGGGTATGAAACCACCAGCTTGATCCGCGACATGGAAAAACAAATGAATCGCCGGACTCCGATTATTGCCATGACGGCCAATGCAATGTTGGGGGAACGGGAAAAATGTATTCAGGCCGGCATGGATGATTACCTCAGTAAGCCATTGAATTTCACACAATTCCAATCCTGCGTCGCGCAATGGATCGGAGCCAAACCTGCACTGGGCGCCACAAGCATCGCGGCCCATGACACCCAAACGCTGGATCATTCGGTTCCTGTGGATTTAAGCCGTTTGCATGAATTTACCGAAGGCGACAAAGACACCGAAAACATGGTCATTAACCTGTTCTTGGAAACCGCGTATGAATCGTTTGATCGTCTGAAAAACGCACAATTATCGGATGAATCCGATGAATGGAGCAAAGCCGCCCACAGTTTCAAAGGGGCATCCGGCAATCTGGGAGCCATGACGTTGCATGCGATTTGTTCCGATGCCGAACACAAGGGCGATGTGTCCAAAGCCGAAAAAGACCTGATCCTGGGCAGTCTTTACGCCGAATTCGGCAAGGTTGAATCCTATTTGAAAGGATTAAATTAATCCCTCCACCCTTGCCGCCTGATGCGTTACAGCACCCGATTTACAGTGTTAAGGCGTCATCCACCAAACGAGCCTGTTCCATCGCGTGGCGTTTCATATAGCCCGTAGCAGGTGCCGCGGCAGCCACACGTCCGGCATAGGTCACGCGATCGTTTTTGGCTTTTAATTTGGTCAAGACATCCTCGATCAGATCACGCACAAAGAACCATGCGCCCTGATTTTTTGGTTCTTCCTGACACCAGACAATGTCCGCATTCGGATAGTGTGCCAGTTCTTCGGCCAAAGGTTTATCGGGGAATGGATAGAGTTGTTCCAGACGCAGAATCATCACGTTTTTCAGGCCGCGTTTTTCGCGTTCTTCGAACAAATCGTAATAGACTTTGCCCGTGCACAAGACAACGCGCTTGATATCTTTTGGTTTGGCCAAAGCGTCTTTTGCCCCATCCCACAAAATACGGTGGAAGGTGGAATCGCCTGTGAAATCTGCCGCTTTCGAGACGGCCAATTTGTGGCGCAGCAACGATTTGGGCGACATGACGATCAACGGCTTGCGGAAATCGCGTTTCATTTGACGACGCAGGGCGTGGAAATAGTTGGCAGGAGTCGTAAAGTTACAAACCTGCCAGTTATCTTCGGCCGAAAGTTGCAAAAACCGCTCGAGACGCGCCGACGAGTGTTCCGGCCCTTGGCCTTCGAACCCGTGAGGCAGCAACAGGGTCAGACCGGACATGCGCAGCCATTTCGATTCCGCGGAGGAGATATATTGGTCGATAATGACCTGTGCCCCGTTGGCAAAGTCGCCGAACTGGCCTTCCCACAGAACCAACGCATTCGGATCAGCCCAGGAATAGCCGTATTCAAAGCCCAGAACGGCGGCTTCGGACAACGGCGAATTGAGCACTTCCAATTTTGCCTGTTTGGCTGACAGGTTGTTGAGCATCGTGTATTTGGCTTCGGTCACTTGGTCATTGACCACCGCATGGCGGTGCGAGAACGTTCCGCGTTCGCAATCCTGACCGGATAAGCGCACAGGATGCCCTTCCATTAGTAAGGAGCCAAAGGCCAAAGCTTCACCGGTTCCCCAATCAAACCCGTCCCCTTTGACAAACATGTCTTTCTTGGCATCCAATTGACGTGCAATTTTCGAATTGAGGTGAAAGCCGGATGGAACGCTGGTCAGTTTTTCACCCAGATCTTTCAGAACCTTATCGGAAATCGCGGTGACGCCACGACGATCCTCTCCATGCGCGGGTTTTAATCCGGCCCATTTGCCTTCCAGCCAGTCGGCTTTGTTGGCTTTATAGGTTTTGCTAGCCTCATACGCTTCGTCCATATACTGCATAAAGGATTCAACCTCGGCAGCGGCAGCGGCTTCGGTCATGACACCTTCGGCGACCAATTGACGGCCATAGATCGACCGGACGCTTTCCTTGTCCTTGATCACTTTGTACATGGTCGGTTGGGTGAACATGGGTTCATCTCCTTCGTTATGGCCGTTGCGGCGATAACAAATCAGATCGATGACCACATCACGCCCGAATTTCTGGCGGTATTCAATGGCCAAGCGTGACACACTGGTGACGGCTTCCAGATCATCGCCGTTCACGTGGAAAATCGGGCAGCCCAACATTTTGGCCAGATCGCTGGAATACGGGCCGGAGCGCGAACAATCCGGATTGGTGGTAAAGCCGATCTGGTTGTTGATGATGATGTGGACGGTTCCCCCCACGCTATACCCTTTGAGGCCAGAAAGCATCAAGGTTTCCATCACCAATCCCTGTCCGGCAAAGGCCGCATCCCCATGCACCAACATGGTCAAAACTTCCTTGCGGGCGACATCGCCGTAAATATCCTGTTTGGCGCGGACTTTTCCGGTGACGACCGGATTTACAACTTCCAGATGCGAGGGATTCGGGGTCAGGGTCATATGCACGGATGCGCCCTGAATCGGACGATCATTGGAATAGCCCATATGGTATTTCACGTCACCCGATCCCGGAGTGCCGTCCGGATTCGATGGAACACCATTAAATTCGGCAAATAATTTGGTATAGGGTTTCCCCAGAACATTGGTCAGGGTGTTCAGGCGACCGCGGTGTGCCATGCCAACCGCTACTTCGCGGACACCCAGTTCCACGCCACGGCGGGTAATTTCTTCCAGACACGGGATATAGGCTTCGCCCCCGTCCAGACCAAAACGCTTGGTTCCAACATATTTGGTGTGCAGAAAATCTTCCAGACCTTGGGCGGCCACCAATTGTTTGTAGAATGTTTTTTTCTCGTCTGCGGTGAAGGCAATATTCAGACGGGTTTCCACCATCTGTTCCAGCCACTCGCGCTCGGTCGTATCAATAACCTGTTGAATTTCAACGCCAACATGGTGGCAATACAGAGCCCGCAATCTGGCCACCAGATCGCCTACAGTGGTGTGTTCCAACCCCAGAACGCCGCCCAGATAGACGCTTTTGGACAGGTCGGTCAGGCCATAATGGGCGGGTTCCAATTCCGGATGTCCCGCCGGACGGGAGAGTCCCAACGGATCAAGATCCGCCCCGAAATGACCATGAGCGCGATAGGCATCAATCATCGCTATCGCGGCCATCGAGTCTTTCAACATAGCGGGGGACGGGGTGGGTTCCGTTTTGGCAGCAGATTTTCCGGATTTTGGAGCGTCGTCCGCCATGACCACACCAAAAGGTGCATTCGGTTTTTTATAGTCTTTGGCGGCCCAGCTCGCCCCGCTTAACTCGCCGAGAATTGCGCGTTCATCGTCCCGCAAGGTATCAAAGAAACTGCGCCAGCTTGAGTCAACCCCAGCCGGATTTTTCAAAAATTCACGATACAAATTGGCGATATATTCGGCATTAAAGCCTGTCAGAATGGACGCAAGCGCCGCAGCGGATGATGACATGATACGATAAAATCCCGTCAAAAAATGTTAAATAGATGGCGGGATACTAGCACAAAAATATGTTCGGTCGAATCCTATTTTCCAACCCAAAGATCCACATCTTCCATTTTAAAATCTGCTAACCATTCTTATGGGCCCGGTCGGGATTATTACAAAGGCCCTCCCCACGTTTAAGCCCTAGTTTTTTCGTCGAAGATTTTTTGATAGAAATCAAGATACCGTACCACCACCCTATCGCGGGAGAAATCTGCCTGATACCGCTTATATCCGGCTTCGGCCATGGCCTTTGCCTGATCCGGATGGTCGATCAACTGCCGCAGGGCTGCAGTCAATTGCGCCACATTATCAATATCAAACAAGATGCCGTCATCCCCGTCCCGCACATATTGCAACGGCCCTTGGGACCGCGAACAGATCACGGGAGTTTTCTGGGCCCATGCCTGAATAAAGACATTCCCAAACGGTTCATGCCGTGAGGGAATAACGCAGATATCCGCGGCTTGTAACAATGCAGCCCGATCTGTGCGCCACCCCAGAAAATGGACCCGATGCGCTATCCCTAAATCGACGGCCAACGCTTTTAAATTTTGTTCTTCGGAACCTTCTCCGGCCAACCACAGATGGACAGGCTCCAGATCCACAACAGACCGGATCAGGACATCCAATCCTTTGACCGGATGATATCGCGCCAGAGCCAACGCAACGATGGCCTCTTCCGGCGTATTCAGATCCGCACGCTGGACAAGCCGGGCCGGAGCCTCTTCGGTCGCAAAATTGTGCAAGGTCACAACATGATCGGGATTCACGGATTTTTGAATCAGGTACTCGCGAATATCGGGGGTATTGGCGATAAAATAATCGACCCCCTTGTAATATTTTAAACCGTAATACCCGCCCAATCGCGCCACTTTCAGGTAAGGCTTGGCTGTCCCCGACGGGCAATGGGGTGTTTTGTGCGTGGCCCGCGACATCCATGTCTGGACAATGTCCGGCTGGAAATCTGCAATCACTTTTTTTATTTTCCACGGGGTATAGATATCCAGAGCCCCCCCGAAAGGAAGCGTTTCAACAGGAATCCCGGCTGCGCGAAACGCTGCTACGCGCTCCGGATTATTCGGACGCATCACAACTTTTTGCGACAGTCCGGCAGCGGATAACGCCAGAACGATGTCCTGAAACGCCGTCTCGGCTCCACCTTGCGCTGCCCCTGCCATCACTTGCAATACGCGCATAGGGACTTACTCTTTGGTTTGGATATCGGAATCAAGGCCCAAGGCTTCGGTCAACATTTTGGCCATATTACCCTGCGTTTCGTCCATGCTTTTTTGCAACGCGGCGCACGCGGATTTTTCTTTTACGGGAACCGCCTTAATGCCCTGATTGCGGAAGATAACAGCCGCATCAAATTTCTTCAGATAGGCCCGCACCTCGGATGGCTGGGCAAAGCTTTGCAGCAAAATCATTTTATCCAGACGTTTGCGGGCATCCTTCATGACCGGACGCACCGAATCTTTCCACGCTTCAAAACGCGTGGACATTCCATCTTTCATATCGGGATTTTCTTTGGAACAGCTTGTCACCGCCCGCGCGATTGATTTCTGGACATCTTCGACCGCACGAATAATCCCATGCCCGTTCTGGATGCTTCCCAATTGACGCAATTGGTTATCATCCAGTCCTTTCATAAGCGCGGTCGTCGCTGCATCCAACTCGGTCAGAGGCGTCTTTGCATCCTCTGCAAAGACGGGAGATATCGTCATGGTTGCCAAAATGACACCGGCAACCGCCACACGGAATACCCCGCGGAATATATGCATCGACATCTTCGTTCCTCCCGGATTTTGTTGTGATCTATTTCTCGATCAGGCGATTCCACCAACCACGTTTTTTGGAGTCAGAGGATGGGGCCTGTTCGGATGGTGCAGCTTGCGCCACATCATTGGATGGAACCTGTGTGACCACCACCGGAGCGACGTCACTCGCAGACGCAGACGGTGCTGCCATCGCTTCCTGAGACGGAGATGCCTCGGGTGCAGAGGAACGAGACCGGAACCGTTTGGCACGGAACCCATTCTCTTTTGGCGCTTCGGATGTCATGGCCGGAGCAACAGACACATCTGACGTCACCGCTGTTTCAACGGCTTCACCTTCGGCGACGACCGTTCCTTCGTCCGATCTGCGGTTGCGGCCACGGCCTCGTCCACCTTCCGAACGTCCACCTTCCGAACGATTCCGGCCTTTGCCTTCACGTCCACTTCCCTCGCGTCCATTGTCCTCACGTGGGCCAGAGTCCTTACGACCACGCCCCTGACGGGATCGCGAACGGGATTTTTGTTCTCCGGATGATTCCCCGTCTTCTTTTCCGGCATCTTCGCCGGCGTCATTCCCTTCGGAGGCCGCGATCGCTTCATCAACCGAATTCATGGTTTCCGCATCCTGTTCGATCACATCACTGTCATCGTCCTCATCCGAGGCAGAAGCCTTCACCGATTCCAGTTTGTATCCGGTCGGAGCCAGTTCTTCATCCACACGGATAAAGACCGTAAAGCCATAGCGACGTTCGATATCCGCCAGCATGTCACGTTTCTGGTTGAGAATATAGATCGCGATTTCATTTGGCACGGACAAGAAAACCTGCCCGGCACGGCTGCGGATTCCTTCTTCTTCCAAAGACCGCAGAGCCAGAATGGCCGCCGAGTCAATGGTACGGATATGTCCAACGCCTTTGCAATGTGGGCATTTCTGGAATTGCGCTTCGGTCAAACTCGGGTTCAAACGTTGACGCGATAATTCCAACAATCCAAAAGACGAAATACGCCCGACCTGAATGCGCGCCCGATCGGTCGAGAGCGCATCGCGCAATTTCCGTTCGACTTTCGCATTGTTGCGGTGATCTTCCATATCGATAAAGTCGATAACAACCAAGCCTCCCAAATCGCGCAGACGCAATTGGCGCGCCACTTCTTCGGCTGCTTCCAGATTGGTTTTCAAGGCCGTTTCTTCGATATGGCGTTCTTTGGTGGCACGGCCGGAGTTCACGTCAATCGACACCAGAGCTTCGGTCGGGTTAATCACCAAATATCCACCCGATTTCAATTCAACAGTAGGCTCGCCCATCGCTGCGATCTGGTTTTCCACCTGATAGCGGTGGAACAACGGATATTTGTCGTCTTTATAGTGATGCACTTTTTTGACGCTCGATGGCATCAACAATTTCATAAATTCTTTCGCTTGCTTGAATCCATTTTCACCCGCGACCTGAATTTCCTCGATGTCGCCCGCGTAAATGTCGCGCACGGCACGTTTTACCAGATTGCTTTCTTCGTAAATCATGGCAGGAGCCACAGACTGCAAAGTCAATTCACGGATATTGTTCCACAACCGCACCAAGTAATCGAGATCACGTTTGATTTCGTCATGGTCACGTTGGACACCGGCTGTGCGCAAAATAACCGACATGCCATCCGGCGTGCCCAATTCGCGCAAAATATCGCGCATGCGTTTGCGTTCGGCAAAGCTGGCAATTTTACGGCTGACTCCGCCACCCCGTGGCGAGTTTGGCATCAGGACACAATAACGACCTGGCAAGGACAGATAGCTGGTCACGGCAGCACCTTTGTTGCCGCGCTCTTCTTTCTGCACTTGAATGAGCATGATCTGCCCACGTTTGATCACTTCCTGAATTTTGTAATTGCGGTGCAGGCTTGGACGGAATGGCTGATCACTGTCAACGCCTTCCCCACCCAATACTTCAACCTGACGGTTTTGCATCGGATGACGGCCACGATTATGCCCGCCGCCATTATATCCACCACCTTGACCATTGCGGCCACGACCACGGAAACGGCCACGACCACGGCCGCGATTGTTGCGGCGTTTTTCACGCTCTTCCTGTTCGGCGGCCAACGCCAATTCATGGTCAATTTCGGTATTGTCTTCGTGATAGGCCACCCATACCGAGCGTTTTTTCACGCCGCCTTCGGTATGACGATAATGCAGGCGAACACGCACCACATTTTCCTGGGATTTCGCCCATTCTTCCACCTTGATGGCGATATCCTGATCCAAAGCCAGAGCATCGCCCTCGCCAGCGGCTACAATTTCGAATGTGTCCGGATTGATTTCGGTTACGCCACGGTAAACGAATTTGTGAACGACTTTTGGCTCGCCCCCTTCGGCACTGTCCGCGCCTTGTTCGTCGCCATTTTGATCATCTTCCGAAGCTTCGTCAGCGGATGAATCATCTTCTGCGCCGGTGTCATCATCGGAATCTGTGTCTGCATCGTCTTCGGACTCTTCGGATGAATCGTCTCCGGAGTCCATTCCCTCCTCGGCAGCCCCTTCTGCGGCTTCAGCACCCAGATCGGTCACGCTGCCCTGAGGCTCTCCAGACATCTCTGTCACATCATGATGATCCGCAGAATGATCATCGGAGGACACGTCCCCGGATGCTTCTGCTTTTGCGCGTGCGGCTTCTTCGGCTGCCAACGCCGCTTCCTCGGCGGCGATCTGCGCCTCTTCCGCTGCCAACGCCGCTTCGATTTCAGCGCGTTGCGCTTCCATCAAAGCTTCACGATCGGCCACAGGAATGCGGAAATAATCCGGATGGATTTCCGAAAACGGCAAGAACCCATGACGATTCCCGCCAAAATTCACAAAAGCCGCCTGCAACGATGGTTCCACCCGCGTTACTTTTGCTAGAAAAATTCCACCTTTTAATTGTTTTCGCAGTTTGCTTTCGTAATCAAATTCCACCAAACGGTTTCCGTCTACAACAGCTACGCGCGTTTCTTCGGCGTGCGTTGCATCAATCAGCATTCTTTTTGCCATAGTTTATGTTCTCCCGAACTCTTTAAATTTGGCCGGAAGCCCGCAACAATCTTTAGTGCGACGGATAAAGACATTGCGGGCAGTGGCCGCAATTCTTAAAATGAAAATATGGGTTCCTGATCACGCTGGATTCCGCCCCTGAAATGGACCTCCGGCAATAGAAGACTGCAAGAGATCACCGGAACAAGACTGGATATGCGTTATTTATCAACAGTTTGTTCCGTGTGGGGTCGGAGAGCAAAAACAGGACTCAACCCAACCAATACGCCAGAGCTAGCGAAACCTTTCCTTTAGTCAAACGCGTGCTATAACTCTAACGGTCGCAAAAACACCATATAACGGGTGTGATATTTTTACAATCTGTTTTTGGTTGTTTGGACGCTGTTTTTTTGCCCCGCTCTCTTTTGCAACAGGTTTCAAAGCCCTCACAGCACAAAATCCCGCTACGGGGCGGGATTTCATAATATTTTCTTCGTAATATTTCAAGGTAAGGGAAACGTCCTATCTGGATACCTATCCCACCAAAGTCCGGCGCAAGACGTCGATATCCTGTGCGAAGCTGGCGTCTTCGGCAATCAGCTCCTCCACTTTTTTGACGGCATGCATCACGGTGGTGTGATCGCGGCCACCGAATTTCCGGCCAATTTCCGGCAAGGAGCGCGGGGTCAACTGCTTGGCCAGATACATGGCCACCTGACGGGGACGCGCAACATTCCGCGCCCGACGCGCCGAATGCATATCGGCAATCCGTACATTATAGTGTTCGGCCACCTGACGCTGGATTTCATCGATGGTCACCCGACGATCCGATGCACGGAGCAAATCCTGCAAAACTTCCTGGGTTGTCTCCAGCGTGATCTCGGTTTTTGTTACATCGGCATGAGCCACAATCCGGTTCAAAGCACCTTCGAGCTCCCGAATATTCGATGTGATTTTCAAGGCCAGAAATTCCAGCACAACATCGGACACCACAGCATCCAGATGATGGCAGCGGGCTTTCAGAATCCCGAGGCGCAAATCATAGGTGGATGGGTGAATATCTGCCACCAATCCCCATGACATACGGGAACGCAAGCGTTCATCAATGCCGGTCAATTCGCTGGGTGGGCGATCAGCCGAGATAATAATCTGCTTGTTCTGGTCCACCAACGCATTGAATGTGTGGAAAAACTCTTCCTGGGTCGAATCTTTTCCGGCAATAAATTGAATATCATCAATCATCAAAACATCAACCGAACGGAAGATTTCTTTAAAGGTCATGGTATCTTGTGCCCGAATGGCTTTGACGAATTGGTACATGAATTTTTCGGCCGACAGATACATCACGGTTTTTTCCGGACGTTTTTCTTTCAATTCCCACGCGATGGCATGCATCAGGTGGGTTTTTCCCAATCCAACGCCGCCATAGATAAACAGCGGGTTAAACGGCACGTTGCATTCTACCACACGGCTGGCGGCGGCATGCGCCAACGCATTGGATTTGCCGACCACAAATGAGTCAAATTTGAAACGGGGATCCAAAGGGGACGACAAATCCAGACGTTCTGCCAATTCATTCACGTTGGCTTTGACAGGGGATGCTGCGGCAACCACATCTGTCTGCGCAACATGGCCATGAACCACGACGATTTCCACGCGCTTGATGTCCGGATTTTCGGACTCGCACAATTGTTTGATGCGGTCCACATAATGGTTCTGGATCCAATCCTTCATAAAACGGGTCGGGACAGAGATTTCCAACGTGCCATGATACGCGGCTTGCAACGCCATTGGTTTTAACCAGCTGCGGAAAATGGCCTCGCCAAATTCTTCACGCATACGGTCATAAACCTTATTCCACAACGCTTGAACCTCAGGTGTTGGATCAAATGTCTCCGGTGCGAGAGCTTGACCATAGAGTGATACAACAGCAGATTTCTTGACCCCAGACTCAGTCATCGTCTTTATTCTCCTCACATGTTTTTTTATATCCAATTGCGCCCCGCTTCCGAAAAGAAGACATGGGTGCGCAATTGCGCCATCAGACCAGACGCACCACGGCATCCGTCTCTGACACACCTCTACACAATTTTGTTTTAGTTTATTCAGTTATCTTTGCCATTCTATTCAGCAAAGCGGGATATCTTTTGGATCCCTTCGGAATGCACAGCCCACGCTTTTGAAAGGAGGGTTGTTGCAGGAATGATTAAAAATAGCGTGTTTTACACACATGAAATATTTTTGAAAATAAAAAGCCCTCACGAATGTCGTTCTTTTAAAAACGTCGCAGTGTCACATGTTACTAATTTTTTAGAGAAGATGAAGAGGGAACCCGATCCGAATTCCCTGATCGGAATCTTATGCTTGAGACTTTGCAGCCTTGATACGAGCCGACAAACGGGACAGTTTGCGTGCTGCTGTATTTTTATGGATCAGGCCTTTGGAAATACCTTTTTGAACTTCTGGCTGGCAGAGTTTGAAAGCAGCTTCTGCAGCCACAGCGTCACCAGCGGTCAATGCCAGTTCAACCTTTTTTACGAAGGTGCGCATACGGTTACGATTGGCACTGTTAATTTTTGCCTTTTTTTCGTTTTGCCGTGCGCGTTTTTTTGCAGAAACATGATTTGCCATGTCGATAAACTCTCTTAGTCAGTTGTTATTTAATATTCAGTTGTCTTGCTATAGGTACAGTTTTTAGTCCGACTTATCCCCAACTGTCAAGAAAAGACTCACAAAAAAATGAAAATTTTTTCGGCGCTGCACACCGAATCTATCTTGACAGCGGCGATAGCTGAAGCTTGACAAAGATCCCTCTAGGCGTGGGCGTGATTGTCATTGCCAATTGTTCGGACCCCCTCACGAAAACGCCGGATTTCAAGGCCTTCCAGCCAAGCTGAGGCAACACCTCGGTATAAAATTTTTCAGGATCAACCTGTTTTTTTTCCGAGTCGTTTCGGGAATTCTGACGGGATAAAAACCCCACTGCGCCAATGACCCGTCCTTCGGCCTTATCAAATACAAAATTTTGGTCCCTCATGTCCTCCATAAACGGCATCAATGGCACATCGGGCAATACCGAAAAATAGGCCTGTTTTCCATCAGAGCTATCCCCCGCAAAAGTCGGAAACCCAAGCATTATCAAAGAGATAAACAAGAACATAGGAACAAACTGACGCATAAATTCTCTCTGAAACTTTCGTGAACCCTGTTTTATACCTGCTTTACGGGGCAGAAAAACGTGGATCGTCCGGATTGGACAATGCGTTGAATGCCGCCCGTTCTCTTTAACGAACATGTGCAATCGGGACAAGCCTGCCCGCACGATCATACACAGAAAACTGAAACTGAAAATATCCGCTCACTTTTGGCCATTATGCGACAAAAGCGGATACTTGAAGATTCCGCGACTTCGCTTTATAACCGCTGCATGAGAATTTTATTGGTCGGATCGGGCGGCCGCGAACACGCCCTTGCTTGGAAATTACGTCAGTCTCCGCGCTGCGATTATTTGCTCTGTGCCCCTGGAAATGCGGGAATTGCGCAAATCACGCCCTGCGCGCCTCACGTGGCCGTCGATAATATCGACGGGCTGGTGGCATTGGTGCAATCGGAAAAGATAGATTTCGTGGTCGTCGGGCCGGAAGTTCCTCTGGTTCTGGGCTTGGTGGATCGGTTGGCGGCAATCGGAATTCCGGCCTTTGGCCCGCGGGCTGCTGCGGCGCAATTGGAAGGATCCAAAGGCTTTACCAAGGATTTGTGCAAAAAATATACTATCCCGACCGCCGCCTATGAACGCTTTACCGATATTGCGGCGGCCAACGCCTTTATCGATAAAATGGGCGCACCCATTGTGATCAAGGCCGATGGGCTGGCCGCCGGAAAAGGCGTGGTTGTAGCGATGACCCTGTCCGAAGCCAAAGACGCCGTGGCCGATATGTTGTCCGGCAATGCCTTTGGATCATCCGGAGCCTCGATTGTGATTGAGGAATTTATGGAGGGGGAAGAGGTCAGTTATTTTGCTTTGACCGATGGGACCGCTATCCTGCCGCTCAATTCTGCGCAAGACCACAAACGCGTGGGTGATGGCGATACCGGGCCAAATACGGGTGGTATGGGGGCGTATTCTCCGGCCCGCCTGATCACTCCGGAACTGGAACAGATTATTCTGGATGACATTTTGAAACCGACCGTTGCAGGCATGCGCCAAGACGGGCATCCGTTCCAAGGGGTTTTGTACGCCGGATTAATGGTCAAAGATGGCCGTCCGCGTTTGGTGGAATATAATGCGCGGTTTGGCGATCCGGAATGTCAGACATTAATGCTGCGTCTGGAATCCGATCTGGTGGATATGCTGTATGCATGCGCCACGGGGCATTTGCAGGATGTCACACCTGTGTGGTCGGATGATCCGTCTTTGTGCGTGGTCATGGCCGCCGAAGGTTATCCCGGAACCTATAAAAAGAACACAGTGATCGGTGGTTTGGCGGCTGCGGCGGCTGTGCCACAGGTACAGGTGTTCCATGCGGGAACGGCCGAAAAAGATGGTCAGATTGTGGCAACGGGTGGCCGTGTGTTGGGGATTTGCGCCACAGGGCCGGATGTGGCATCGGCACGGGCATCGGCTTATGCCGCCGTGGACCAATTGGACTGGCCGGAAGGATTCTGCCGCCGCGATATTGCGTGGCGGGCTGTTTAGGATCCGATTTTTTGCAATGAAAGATTTTTTGATTAGCCCGCGGATGATGGACTCGCGGTCACGCGTGCGAGAAAATCTTTGATCTTCTGGGCATCTTTTTGACCGCGCTGAAACTCGACACCGCTGGAAACATCCACTGCATCCGGAGAGAGACATGCCAAGGCCTCTCCGACATTTGCGGGGGTCAGTCCGCCGGATAGCATCCAGGGTTTGGCAAATGTCTTGCCTTTCAACAGTGTCCAATCAAAGGGGATACCGTTTCCACCAGCCAGAGATGAGGTGGGTGGGGATTTGGCATCGCATAATATCCAGTCAATTGCAGGCAGATAAGGATCCATCGCCTTGACATCTGCGGGGGTTGCAAGGGCAAAGGCTTTGATAATCGGGATCCGGTATCGGGATTGAATGGCGTGGACACGCGCCACGCTTTCTGTTCCGTGCAGTTGGATCATGTCCAGTGGAACCGTCGACAGGACACGGTCCAGCGTCGCATCATCCGGATCCACAAATAACCCGACACTGCGCAATCCGGTGGGAATCTGGCGGGCCAAAAGACGGGCCTGTTCGGGATGAAGGGCACGCGGCGAGGCATCGGCGAAGACGAATCCCACAAAACGGGCCCCTGATTGGGCCACGACCGCGAGAATATCCGGCGTTGTTACGCCGCAAATCTTGACCTGTGTCATCCGGATCAAGCTCTTTTGTGGAATTCAGGCGCATTGGCAGGATCATCCGGCGTCCCGGGCGGAACAACACGTTGCGGACGTGCAAAATGGGCCGCCACCTCAGGGGACATCAGGACCTGACCGGTTTTGGGGTCCATCTTGACAGTGTTTTGCGCCACAGCCTCTGCCATTTGTTGCTTTTGCGCAAGGACCTCTTGATGGGTTTGCTCGGTATAAGGCTGTTCCGGATAAGGGCGTCCGGAGAGTTTTTCCATCTGTTTTTTATAGTCGGCAAATTGTTCAGGAGTCATATCAATGCGATCCAGTTTGGCCGATCTTCCCTTGTCATCAATGCCGGTGACGACCACAACTTCATATGTTCCAGGGAAAAATTTTCCATTTGTGGTGGTGCCAGCCCGCTGAATGGCCATCAAATCCCCTTGAGACGGAATAACCTTAACCTTTTCTCCGGTGGCGACACGAATTTCAATCGTGTTGGGAACTTTTTGGGTCACAGGGTTGCCATCAGCCCCTTTGATGGGCTGCCCTTTCTTATCGAGAACCTTTTCCTCGTGGAAGAATTTCCCGTCCTTTCCTTTGATGGGGTAGGCGATCATGTCTTCAGGGGAATTACGTGAAAAAGCTTGGTACGATGCCATATTGCTACGGAACGCATTGATATCAAACAAAACATGTGGCAAAAATCCGCCGCCATTTCCCATACTCAGGACAGATTTTCCCTGAAATCCTGCGAAAATCGATCCGATCTGTTCGGTCATAGCGGAGAAACCACCGCCAATCCCTGAAAAGAGTTGTTTGTAGTTCCCCTCTTTCATGGCTGTGGCCATTTTCATGCGGGCTTCCATATTTTTAACGTACACATCATCGGCCAATTTATGGGGGTTGGCCATCAGGTTTGTCATCGCGGCTCTGGCGGGGGTTAGAAATGGCTCTCTGGGCGATGTTTTATCCAGACCAGCCTTGGCCAGTTCGCGAACAAAATTCGGATTGCGTCGAAAGTTTTCCGTGATGCGCTCCAGCAAAACGGGGTCGCTTTCCACGCGTTGTGCAAATCCCTTCGTCATGGCAGGATCAACCCCGAACCTATCCTTCGCGCTTGCGGCCAGTCCTTTTGCAATATTAATGACATCATCTCGGGTTATGCCAGCTTTAATCTCATCATTGCGTGCATTCGCCAGAGATTTTAAGACCTTTTCAGGATCGGGAGTAGGCGTTGGCTGAGAGTCTGGCTGCGATCCAGTTTCTGAAGCAGGTGCAGCAGAGGGAGCGGAGGGCAGGGGTATGGATGCCAAGAATTCGTTAACGGGTAGGTCTTTGTATTTGGGTAAAGTACTTGCAAACCCGCCTGGATTATCTGTGATAGCTTTTTTTATCTTCTGAGCCGTTTCCAGATTTTGGAGGTCGGCATTCATTTTGTCCAGAATATCCGGATTTGCTTTCCATTCCTTGGCCAAAGCTGTCAGTAACGCGGCTTCATCCTTCTGTGCGAGAGAGTTTTCCTTAGAAATACCATCCAGAAGTCCGTCTAAAGCAGGATTGCGCTTGATATTCTTATCAAGACTCTTTATTTCAAAAATGTTTATCGTTTCTAATAATACTGCGATTCGTTGATCTCTTGTCAATGCCATTTTTTACTCCTCCATTACCATCTTTTTATCAATTTATCTTTATCTGTGAACGGCTTACACACCAATATGCCGTACCACCAAATCAGCAGGATACAGGGTTATCAACTCTGTTCCATCCTCGCTCATTTGCGCCAGAAGAATTCCCTGACTCTTTTTTAAATATTTGCGGAAAGGCACGTGGATTTTCATCCCCAATCCCATGACCGCACCGGACCATGTCACAAAAGTCAACATAGCGAGATCGGCGTCATATTCCACCCATTCGATCCCTTCGGGGGGCGTTTTCGTATAAATAACCATCGCCAGACCGTCTTCGTTCACCACCAATTCACAGTCGCACTGGCTGGCCAATGTCGGGAAAACGGGCGCATCCGGACGAATGGTCCGCGCAACCCCTTGGGAAAGCCCTTGTTTGGCTGTCGCAGCAGGCTTGGCAAGCACATCCACATCATCGTCGATTGTTAACATCATAGGCTACTTTCCGGATTTTCCTGTGTTCCCGTTTTTATCAGACCATTATAGCCGAAATTTCCCTATTTCACAAATAAACTTGATATCACGTTGATGGGGCTCACTCTTTTCCTCGGCCTCTTAATCTGTCGGAAGGCTTGCCCGCTCTGTCACGTTTCGGAGAAGGATTCTCCGTTGATATCCCATGATGCCAGCAAATCAACATTGCCGCCTGTGGCCATGATATTGTCGGTCACGGTAACTTCGGTGGCAAAACGGGGCAAATAATGCGGCCCGCCTGCTTTTGGCCCTGTACCGGACAATCCCTGTCCACCAAAGGGTTGAACACCCACAACCGCCCCGATCATAGTGCGGTTGATATAGATATTTCCCGCCTTCACCGCCTTAGCCAGTTCGGCATGACGACGTTCCAGGCGTGACTGGATCCCGAAGGTCAGACCATATCCTGCCCGATTGATATCGGCGACAATATCGGTCACATGCTCGGCCGAAAAGCGGATGACGTGCAATATAGGGCCAAAGACTTCGCCTTTTAACCGCGCCAAATGGTCAATTTCATAGACGCAGGGCGCAAAATAGGTGCCGATCAAGCCGTCATCGCCTGCGTGTGGATGCGGGACTTCGGCAATTTTTGTGGCAAATCCGTTCAAATAGGATATGTGCGCCGTCAATTTATCCACGGCATCCTGGTCAATCACAGGACCAATATCGGTATCGATTTGATCGGGAGCCCCCATTTTTAACAATGGCACGGCCCCTTGCAGCAAAGCGATCACGCGATCGGCAATCTCGTCTTGCAGATAGAGGACACGCAACGCCGAACACCGTTGCCCCGCCGACCCAAAGGCCGACACCAGAACATCATCGACCACATGTTCGGGCAACGCCGTGGAATCGACAATCATCGCGTTTTGTCCGCCTGTTTCGGCAATCAGGGGCACAATCGGGCCATCTTTGGCGGCCAAAGCACGGTTGATCACCTGCGCGACCTCGGTCGATCCGGTAAAGGCAACCCCCGCAACATCCGGATGCGCCACCAATTCGGCCCCCAGTGTCCCGTCGCCATGCATACAGATCAGAGCATCTTCCGGAACGCCGGCCTGATGCAGCAACGACACCATAAAATCGGCAATTTTCGGGGTTTGTTCCGCCGGTTTTGCCAGAACAGCATTGCCCGCCATCAAGGCCGCAGCCACCTGCCCCAGAAAAATCGCCAAAGGAAAATTCCATGGAGAAATGGTCACAAAGACTCCCCGCCCTCTTAAGAATAACGTATTCCTCTCACCGGTCGGGCCGGTGAGAACCTGCCCGTCTTCCCCACAGATCCGCCGTCCTTCGGACGCATAATAGCGACAGAAATCCACAGCTTCACGAATTTCGGCCAACGCATCGCCCACCGTTTTCTTGGCCTCGCTGTGCAGCAACCGCATCATTTTTCCGGTATGGTGTTCGATCAGATCGGCGGCCCGTTCCAATGTCTGGGCGCGCAAGTCTGCGGGCATCCGGCTCCATGTGGCAAATCCGTTTTTGGCAAAGGAAAAGGCCTCTGATACCGCCGGGCTTATCTGTGCCTCAGGAGAGAATACGGGTGGAATCGCATCATGGAAGGCGCGGTAATTCAAAAAGCGGGACAGATCAACCCCGCGGGAATTTACGCGGTGATCCCCATACAGCGCAGGAGGCAATGGCAAGGAAAACGCTTTGTCCAGACCCGATCGGGCCATGGCCACGACATCACGGGTCAACTGGTCCGGAGCCACATCCGCATTGCGGATCTGGCTGACAAAGGATGTATTCGCGCCGTTTTCCAGCATCCGCCGCACCAGATAGGGCAATAAATCCTCGTAACTGCCGACCGGAGCATAACAGGTGACGGGGATCCCCGCTTCATCGCGCAAGACACGCCCCAAAATCTGGCCCATGCCGTACAGGCGTTGGAATTCGAACCCGCTTTTATCCGCACCCGCCATATCCAGAATGGCGGCGGCCGTGGTCGCGTTATGGGTGGCAAACATCGGGGTAATCACGTCGCGGGCCGCCAGCATTTTTTGCGCCCCCCGCAGATACGACAGATCCGTATGATATTTGCGTGTAAAAACGGGATAAGACGCCCATCCGGCAGTTTGGGCCCGTTTGATTTCTCCATCCCAATAGGCGCCCTTTACCAAACGGATCTGCAATCGCATGCCACTGGCGCGCGCCAGATCACAAATATAGTCAATGGTGGCATGAGCGCGGCGTTCATAGGCCTGAATTGCCAAACCAAACCCAGTCCATGCCGCCGTTTCCGGAGTGTCACGCAACCGCGTCACCACACGGGCGATAATATCCAAAGAGAGTTCCAACCGTTCGGATTCTTCGGCATCCACCGTGACGGTCATACCTTTGCGGGCCGCAATGATACATATATCCATGACCCGATCGACAATCACCGGAATACAGGATTCGCGCTGGGTCCACACATAACGGGGATGCAACGCCGACAATTTGATCGATAAACCATGCCGCCGTTCGACAGGCAGCGTCAGGTCGTTGGCATCCCCGATGGTATGCGCGGCCTCGACATAGGATTTGTAATACCGTTCGGCATCGGCCAATGTCCGCGCCCCTTCGCCCAACATATCAAACGACATGCGATATCCGGACAACGCGTCGGTTGCGGCCATCTGCAACGCATCACCGATTGTTTCCCCGACAACAAATTGGGCTCCCAGACGGCACACCGTTTCTTCGGTGGCTTTGCGGATAACGGGTTTTGATACTCCGGCAAAAAAGCCACCCAGCATAGATTTGGCCAATCCCAATCCCATGCGCGTCGCCGCCGAAAAGAACCCCGATCCCCCGATTTTTTTCCAATCCGACACACCGATTTTCTCGGCCACCAGCACATTGGCGGTGTCGGCATCAGGAATGCGCAACAAGGCCTCGGCCAAGGTCATCAGGGCACGACCTTCGGGGCTGGCAAGGGGATAATTCTGCAGAAATGTCTCGATGTCACTGGAGGAACTGTCCCCCGCACGGATTTTTCCAATCCATTCCTTGGCGAGCTCCTGCACACGAGCGGCGCGGGCCTCGTCCCATTCCTCGTCCCATGCCAACTCGGCCAGAATCTGGCGAATCTGGTCGGTTTCGCTATAATGAAGGACAGGAGATACAAAAATCGGCATCGTGGTTTTCATGTGCGGGAGTGTACCACTCTTCAAAATAGCTGAAAAGAGCGGTCACTCCGGAAAAACGCCTTTACCCCCCTACGACCACATTGACAATGCGATTGGGGACGACGATCACTTTGCGGACGGCTTTACCTTCCAGCGCGCGGATCACACCACTGTCAGAAAGAGCCAGTTTCTCGGCCTCTGCTGCCGGAGCATCTATCGGCAGGGTAATCGTGGCTTTTAATTTGCCATTGATTTGCACCCCGATGGTCACGCTGTCTTCCACCAAAAAGGCCGGATTGATCGTTGGCCAGGATGTTTGTGCCAAGAGCGTTGTGCGCCCCAATTCCGCCCATAATTCTTCGGTAATATGTGGAATCATCGGATTCAGGCCGCGCAGCGCAAATTCCACGGCTTCGCGGTACAAGCCGGTATCGCCTGAAGCCGGTTGGAAGGCTTCGATCATATTGGTCAATTCCCGCAGACGTGCCACGGCTTTGTTCATATGAAAGGCTTCGATATCGCTGCCGACTTTGGCCAAGGTCTGGTGCGCTTTTTGCTGCAGCTTTTGGGCCGCGTCGGAGGCCTCTCCAACAGGCGCGGTCAGGATCAGATTTTTGTTGTCTGTGACCAAACGGTGCAAGCGGTTGATAAAGCGCCATGCTCCGTCCAGCCCCGATTCTGTCCATTCCAGATCGCGATCGGGCGGAGAATCGGACAAAATAAACATCCGTGCGGCATCGGCCCCATAGGTGTCCAGAATATCTTGCGGATCAATGGTGTTGCGTTTGGATTTGGACATTTTCTCGACACGGCCGGCGGTCACAGGGCTGTGTGGATCAGCCAGCAATACCCAATTCCCAGAGGCATCTTTCATCACATCCTTGAGGTAGAGCCATTTGCCGTCCTTATCCTTATAGGTCATGTGGTTGATCATGCCTTGGGTATAAAGGCCCGTGAAGGGTTCCGGTGTGTCCATATAGCCGCACTCCGACAGGGCACGGGTAAAGAAACGCGAATACAACAGGTGCAGCACCGCATGTTCTACCCCGCCAATATATTGATCCACTGGCAACCAGTAGGAGGCTTTTTCCTTGGCAAAGCCGATTTTGGTATTGTTGGGGTCGGTATAGCGCGCAAAATACCATGACGATTCAAAGAATGTGTCAAAAGTATCGGTTTCGCGTGTGGCGGCTTTGCCGCAGTGCGGACAGGTCGTGTGTTTCCACGTGGGATGACGCTCCAGCGGGTTGCCCGGTGTGTCAAACGTCACATCATAGGGCAATTCGACCGGCAATTGATCGTCCGGTACGGGTACAACACCGCAGGATTCGCAATAAATAATCGGGATCGGGCATCCCCAATAGCGTTGGCGGGAAATCCCCCAATCGCGCAGGCGGTAATTGACCCGGCGTTTGCCGATTCCCATTTCCTCCATACGATCGATGATTTTTGTTATGGCCTCGTCCGACGTCAACCCATCATAAATTCCTGAATTAACAAGCTTTCCTTTAGGGGAATAGGGCTGGCCATCCTCGTAACCAGGGCCAGTGATAACAGGACGAATCGGTAATCCATATTTCTTTGCAAACGCAAAATCCCGTTCATCATGGGCTGGGGCCGATTTAATAGCACCTGTTCCATAAGTGTAAATTACAAAATTTCCAATATAAACAGGCATTTTTTCACCCGTAAACGGATGTGTTACCACATAAGGAGTTTTATACCCTTTCTTCTCAACACGCTCGATCGCTTCTTCGCTCGTTCCGATGGCCGCACATTCTTCAAGAAAGACTTTTACATCTGCATCCCTTTGCGCCAATCTTTCTGAAAGAGGATGTTCCGGAGAGAGTACAGCAAACGATGTTCCAAATATCGTATCAATACGCGTTGTGTAGACACGCAGTTTTTCTCCCGCTGGCAAATCGCCACCTTCAATATCAAAATCGAATTCGAC
>CAZMZK010000005.1:0-32761 GCA_964570705.1 uncultured Micavibrio sp. | reverse complement strand
TGCGCACCAACGCATCCTGACCAATCAATTGGTCAAAATTCTGTGGGCGGTATTTGCGCGCCAACACGCGATAGGGAACGGAATTTACAAGTGTTTCTTCGGTTTTTTCGGACATGAGGGGACATTAAAACGGAATGGCCCGCCCTTCAACTGAAAAAGGGTAAATATCCGGCGTTAATTGGGAGATTTTTGGGGATAATCAGGACGTGGCACAGGGATATGGCGATAAGATTCGCGCAATTTTCCAAGTTCCTCCAAATGAACGGCCAAAGCTTGTCCCTCCAAATCTTCCAACTGATCATTTCGGGGATTAAAATCGCGTGTCATTTGATTGCGGCGTTTTATCTCTGCCGCCATCATACGCCTGTCCCGTGATGGATAGGCCCGATAAATCAAGCGTTCGATATGCTGTGCGGTGCGTGTATGATCATCATGGTGCACCTGCGGCGCCTCTTTCATACGATCCGACAGCCCCAAATCAGTCCATGTCTTGATATATTCCCGCCCGTGCTCATCCTGAATTTTCAGGTAATCTGCGTGCATGGTCATCACCGCATTTGTTCCGTTTTTATCCTGTGCCCAGAATTGCACATGCTCGGTACAACATCCATCGTTCATAATCAAACGCCCTGATTTTGTGTGTTTGATTCCGGCGACATGGGAATGCCCGAAGACTTTTTTATGAGTGTTCTCCGCTTCCATTCTACGTTCCATATTTTCAAAAACCTTCATCAAAGGAAGGTAGATAGTTTTGAATGCGCGTTTAACGACCGCTGCGATAGAATGTTCGCGCAAAGACGGGACTTTATTCTGCATCCATCGGTCCAGGCCCTGCATGGCATAGATCAGAACATCGCCAATATGGTACCAGATATCGGGGGTGCTTTCTGCTTCGTGGCCATGAGAGAAGTGAATCTTATCGCCCTGAGGATTCGTATAAATGACTTGCTCTACGATGGCGACGCCTTTCACGGCTTTGCCCACAAGTTTGCGGTGATGCAGGAGAGAATCAGGGGTTTCCGGATGAGGAATTTCTTTTCCGGTTCCCACATGGTCGTGGTTCCCCAAAATATACGTCACATGTGTTCCCGTGGCGGCCGCGCGAAATATGTGCCCAGAACCTGACGATGCCAAGGCCCGCCAAAATGGAATGTATTTTTCTGTCGGATGGCCACACCATCAATAATATCACCCACCAGAAACATATTCTCAACGGCCAGATGATCCATCAATTTGCACAGGCGTTTTGCGCGGGATGCGTGGGTTCCTAAATGAATATCGGAAAAGGAGATCGCGGGAAAATAAAGCTTTTTGTGTCCGGATTCACTTGTGCGATAGTCGAACACGAACTCTGGCGGCGTGGATGAGGGCTGGGTTGTCAAGATGGTCTCCCGTATTTTTTATAAGACGGAAGCGATATAGCAAATAAATACCATAACGTCCAAATAAAAAAGCAGGAGTGGGATAACGAGATGCGATGGAGCGTAATATGTGTGGAGAAAGGTGGAAGACTGGACACGACCCGGAAAAAATTCGTTGCGGCTGCTGCCTTTCGGCCCTGACCGGGTTGGCGACACTCCCGCCCGCGCCAATCTTCCGAGGCTTTTCTAGCAAACTGCCCGCGAAGACGCAAGGGAAATATCAGATCCGGTTAAAATGTCCGGTTTCTACTGCGTCAAAAGCTGTAATTGCGTGTTGAACAAGCTGCCATCACATCTCCAAATCAACTCCGAAGCAGCGTTGGTAATATTCCGCAATAATCGGCCGTTCCATTTCGTCGCATTTGTTCAGGAAGCTGAGACAAAAAGCCAGTTCGCGGTTTTTGAAAATCTTGCAATTATCGGCCCAACTGATCACCGTACGCGGAGACATCAACGTGGATAAATCCCCGTTTTTAAATCCTTCGCGTGTCAATGTCGCCACGTTGACCATCGCATCCACATCTTTGGGATCCAGGCCCTCTACCTTGGCCATGACGATATTGACTTCGTCCACATGCGGCAAATAATTCAACAACGTCACAATATTCCACCGGTCCAATTGCCCTTGGTTCAATTGGTGCGTGCCATGGTATAACCCTGTCGTATCGCCCAATCCGACGGTGTTAGCGGTTGCAAACAAGCGAAATTCCGGATGGGGTTCGATTACCTGATTTTGATCGAGCAGGGTCAATTTTCCTTCGGCCTCGAGAACCCGTTGAATCACAAACATCACATCGGGCCGCCCCGCATCATATTCGTCAAAAACCAAGGCAACGGGATTTTGCAAAGCCCATGGCAACAGACCCTCTTTCCATTCGGTCACTTGCTTTCCGTCTTTCAAGACGATCATATCCTTGCCCAACAAATCGATCCGGCTGACATGGCTGTCGAGATTGATCCGCACACACGGCCAATTGAGACGCGCCGCCACCTGTTCGATGTGGGTTGATTTTCCGGTACCGTGAAACCCCTGGATCATCACGCGGCGATTAAAAGTAAACCCCGCCAGAATGGCCAATGTCGTATCATGATCGAATTGATAATTCGGGTCGATCTCGGGCACATTCGTCCCGCGCACGCTGTATCCGGGAACATCCCAATCGCAATCAAGGCCAAATGTGTCTTTGACGTTATAAATCTTATCTGTGGGCACGGTATTAGGTTCTTTCTTTTTTGGAGTCCGGAAGGGATTCAAATTGCTGATACGCCATTTTGAGGATTGTATAGGCCATATTGATTTTTTTCAATGACTCCTCGAAATCCGGATTCTGTCCGTGATGGTCGGGATGGTATTTTTTCACCAAAGCTTTGTAACGGGTTTTGATGTCGGCCAACGTCACCGGAGGTTCCAGCCCCAGCAGAGCCAAGGCTTCGAATTCCGGAGTTTGGCGGGATGTCGATGATTCCGATGCCCGCGCACGGGGAGGCTCGTCCTCGGTAAAATGGTAGGTTTGCCACGCTTTGCGTTTCAGGGTTTCGGTGGCCGCCGCCATACTGTCATAACGGCGTGTTGGCCGATCCCATACCGTTGCCGTATTGATGTAATGTTCGACATCGGCCATCGACATGCCGGAAAAGTAATTCCACGCTTTGTTATAGTCCTGCACATGTTGCAGACAAAACCAATAATAATCGCTCAATCCCCTGTCTTTAGGGGCGCGATATTCCCCCGCTGCCGGACAATCCGGCATGTCGCAGCACCGTTGGCGCGGATGACGGTACGTGTCACGCCCATCCGCGAATTCCGGTGAATTTGGTTTTAAAAATATCTTTGGCATCTCTTCTATGATAGAATGGAAAACAACATGGAATAAAGAAAAATGTCACTGCGCGACCGTATTATCAGCATTCTATCTGAATCGCTAACCCCTATTTATCTGGATGTCACGAATTTCAGCGAGCAACACCGCCACCATGATGGGTATGGAAATGGCGGTGAAAGCCATTTCAATGTCGTCATTGTATCGGATGCGTTTGATGGAAAGTCACGTTTGGAACGTCAACGGATGGTGTATGCCTTGCTGCACACCGAATTACGCACCCACATCCATGCCTTAACCCTGAAAACCCTGACCAGTGCCGAAGCCACATCGAAAAACCGTTTTTAGGGCGTATCATCGTTACGTCATACTCAAGCGGCCTGCACCGCGAATTGCTTGGTAACCAGCGTCCCCAGACGTTCACGCGCCTTCGGAACACCTTGAGAATGGTGCGCAAAAACCCAGTGTTGCAGAAAATATCCGGTCAGAGCGAGCCCCTGCACAATCTCGCGCGATCCATCCCCATCCCCATTTTCTTCTCCGGCCCCTTTCAGGAAATTCGGCAACGCCAGTAATTTCTCGCGATAAGGATACCCCTCTTTCAGGGAGACCGCACATCCCGATTTGGGGCTGACATAAGTTAATGTGCGAGAATCCCCTCCCGCCACGCATCGGGTTAAATCCAACCCGAACCCCAATTCTTTTAAAAACGCCAATTCCCACATAATATAGGCCTGCGCCCAGACTGGACTTTGCAACGTGTCCATCAACGCCATCATGCCATGATACAAACCCGCATGCCCCTCGCGTTCGGGCAACGCGCTGTCACATAAGGCACACGCCGACAGCAAAGCCGCCAATTTTAATGGATCATCCATGACCCGTGCCGCGCAATTTTTCCCCTGCTCGAATGTAAAATGGCCCAATTGATCCGACACACGGGAGGTCCACTCCACTTCGATCCACGTTCCCGACTCAAGATTCCCGCGCATTTTGGACGATTTGGCGCCATATACATACCCGTTATGCCGCCCATGATCCCGCGTCAAAACCGAGACAACCGCGCCATTTTCACCGTGCGCACGTGCCGCCAGAATAATCCCCTGATCTGTCCAATGTTCCATGACGTCACTATGGCATGTCTTTCTCCCGGTTTCCACCCCCAAGCATATACATAATAAAAATGCATTTTCTATCCAAAATAAAAAATCCTTTCGAAATGGAATTTTAGTCTTGCATTTTTTTGCCTTTGACTGCTATAAGTCCTGCCACAGAACGAAATTTATTAGACATTCAGGAGCATCTGGTTATGAAAGCCAACACTCATCCGGACTACCACGAGATCACCGTGGTCATGACCGACGGAACAGAATACAAAACCCGCACCACGTGGGGCAAGGCTGGAGATACCATGAAACTGGACATCGATAGCATTTCCCACCCAGCGTGGAAAGGCGGCGTTACCAAAATTACCGAACGCGGACAATTGTCCAAGTTCGAGAAAAAATTCGGCAGCTTCCTGTCCGCAGGAGTGCAAACAGCAGGTCGCCAAGAGGGCAAAGAAGAGAAAAAAGCGTAATTACGCCCTTCAACTGCTGCGAAACAGAATCAGGACATCTCCTGATGAGGTAGAACTTGAAACCCCCGAAAGAAATTTCGGGGGCTTTTTTATGCAAGCGGACGAAAACCCTGGTTTACATTATTAAGATTAAGCCTGATGATTTTCCTGTTGGATCGTGTTACTCTCTGTCCCTGATTTTACGTCCGGGGAGTTTACGCAATGGCTTTATTTCGTTCTATGATGGCTTTGATCGGCGCCGCAACTTTACTGACGGCCTGTTCCGGCGACCTGCCCCTTCTACGGGACGAGACAGCCAAGCGCACGGCGGCCCCTGTATTTATGATCCCCCGCAATATTCCTTCGGAAAAATTTATCATTCACGCCTATGAACGGGTGCACCAAAACCACCGCCCCGCCACAATTTATATCGAAGGGGACGGCAAAACGCCCGTTACCCCCCTCGCCTTACGCCTAGCCGCTCAAGACGGCGGGCCGAATGTTATCTGGCTGGCGCGTCCTTGCCAGTATAACACGAAATATAACGCGGGAGGAAAAGGTGAAAAAGCATGTCCCGCCGCCTACACCAGCAGCAAACGCTTCGCACCGGAGGTCATCGCGACCTATCATCAGGTGCTGGACAACATCAAATCCTATTACAACATTCCGTCCTTTCACCTCGTCGGCTATGATGGTGGAGCCGCCATTGCCGTTATTTTGGCCAGCCAACGCGCCGATATCGCCTCCCTCCGCACCGTGGCAGGGAATCTGGATCCCAAAACCCTCGCCAATGTAACCAAAACCCCTTACAGCGCAGAATCTCTCAACCCTGTCGATTTTGCCGCAGGCATTACCAACATTCCGCAACGGCATTTTATCGGGAAGCTGGACTCCACTATGCCGCCCGCTGTTTATAGCAACTTTTTCCAAGCTGCGGGTAAGGGGCACTGTATGAACGTCACTCTCGTCGATCACGCCGACCACACATCCGGCTGGGTCGAACAATGGAATGTTTTGAAAGACATCCCTACGGACTGCGCCACACTTGCCGAACCGGCGCCCGTTCCCTTTGATCCCACCCCGCTGGATGGCGATAAAACCCATATCAAACGGAAAAAATAGCAAGTTTTCATGCCTCTAACCCGCCTTTCTGTTTACAGATTGGGGGTTTTTGGCTATGTATAAACCACGAAAACATACGAAAAAGGTTAAAAGAATGTCTGAATCTGCCGTGACCTCCCTCTCTCCTGCCCGCCCCCCAAAAGATATGAAAGACATTGTTGCCCTGTGCAAACGCCGTGGGTTTATTTTTCCGGCCTCCGATATCTATGGCGGAATTAACGGATTTTGGGATTTTGGCCCTTTGGGAACCGAATTAAAAAACAACATCCGTGATTTGTGGTGGAAAGCCATGGTCAAATGCCCACCTATCGGGCCAGATGGAAACCCTGTGCGCATTGTTGGCCTTGATAGTGCCATCATTCAAAATCCAGAAGTCTGGGTCGCCTCCGGTCACGTTGGCGGATTCTCGGATCCTATGGTTGAATGCGATGAAACAAAGAAACGCTATCGTTTTGATCACCTAATTGCCTATAAATCGCCAGACGAATCAAATGAAACATGGGTTTCGTTTCTTGGGGAACCCACGCCTGAGGAATTCCAGAAAAGAGCTAAGAAACTAAAATTAAATAAAACAAATCTCTATGACTACAAGATATCTAGCACGTTCAGTACCTCCGATTCTTTTTTGAGTAGAAAAGATAAAGTTTATGCCCCTGATGCTACCACGATCGGAACTCTTGGAGAGCCAAGAGCCTTTAATCTTCTTTTTGAATCTCACACCGGTGCAACGCAGGATCAGAAAGTGTATCTCCGCGGAGAAACCGCGCAAGGGATTTTCGTCAATTACAAAAACATTGTCGATTCATCCCGCGTGCGCGTGCCATTCGGGATTGCCCAAGTCGGGAAAGCCTTCCGCAACGAAGTCAACCCACGCAACTTTATTTTCCGTTCCCGCGAATTCGAACAAATGGAAATGGAATGGTTCTGCCATCCGGACGAAGCTGATATGTGGTTCGATTTCTGGATGGAAGAGCGCCGGAAATGGTGGTTGTCCATCGGTGTCGGCAGTGATGACATTATCTTCCGCAAACATGACGCGGACGAATTGGTGTTCTATTCCAAAAAGACATTCGATGTGGAATATCGCTTCCCGTTTACTGCGCCAGGCTTTGGCGAACTCGAAGGGATTGCCTATCGCACCGATTACGATTTAACCCAACACCAGACCCATTCCGGAACCAAACTGGAATATATGGATCCCATGGATAATACCAAACGTTATCTGCCACACGTGATTGAACCTGCGGCCGGTCTGACCCGTGGTGTTCTGGCTGTTTTGTGCGAAGCCTTTACCGTTGATCCGAACCGCCCATCGGGGATGTATATGAATTTCCATCCGAATGTGGCTCCGATCAAAGCCGCTGTCTTGCCTCTAACCGAAAAAGACGGACAACCGGAAATCGCCCAGAAACTGTATATGGACCTGCGGCAGGATTACATGGTGGATCTGGACATCAAACAAAACATCGGCAAACGCTATGCCCGTCAGGATGAAATCGGAACACCGTTCTGCTTTACCATCGACACGGAAACGTCGTCCGATAACAGCGTCACCGTCCGCCATCGCAATACGATGAAGCAAGAGCGGATTGCTTTGGACCATGTAAAAACCTATATCCGCGAAAATCTGGAGAAAATGGCCTCCTAATTCGCCATTCTTCCGTCACTCACTTAAAAAATTCGACCAGATGGGATATTCGTCTGGTCATTTTTTTGATATACTGAAGAGAGTATCCCCACCCAAATATCTCTGCGTTATCTACTCTGTCATCCGATTTTAAAGGAATAGTCATGTTTGGTTTTTTTCAAAAACAAATCCCCGTAACGCAGACACACCCGTTGGAGAAACCATTGACACAATCGGCCGGTATGACCTCTCCTCCGCCTCAGGTTGCCGTGATTTCCTGTACGACAGACTCGTTGGACGAAAAGCTGGCCGCGGTACCATTTACCCCCGTCTTTATAACCGGATTTTCCTCCCCACATATCAATTTATCCCATGTTGCGAGTACCCTTAAACGAAACTTTCCCACGAGTAAAATGGTGTTATCCACCTCCGCTGGAGAACTCTGTAATCAAGGAAATTCTCTCTACTGCGACACACCATCGACATGGGACAATCTCGTGTTACAGCTCTTCGGAGAGAATGTTGTCGCCTCGGCAGAAGTGATTACAATCCCGCTGGAAAGCAATGATATCCGCCAAGGCCATGTAGAAAGACCCGCCCATGACCGCACCAACCGGATTCTGGATCACATCAACAAAATCAAGGTCCAGACCATTATCGATTACAAAGACACGCTGGCTTATGTGATCTGTAACGGACTTTCCAATTCCGAAGCCTACCTGATGCATGCATATTATGAGTCGAACAAATTTCCATGCCTCAGTGTGGGGGGATCTTCGGGAGGGAAGCTGGATTTTAAAGAATCCTGGGTCCATAACGGCGACGAACTGACAACCGATCACGCTTGCATTACCTTACTTAAATTTGCGCCGGATATTCGTTTCTCGGCCTTTAAAACACAGAATTTTGAAGACACAGGCTTTAAATTCCGTGTCTACAGCGGATCGCTTGAACTCCGCTATATTGATGAAGTTGTGCGTGACGACAAAAAAGTCATGCCCCTTTTTGACGCGGTCGCCGAAGCCTTAAGTGTATCAAAAGATGAACATTTCCGTTACTCCATCGATTCCCTGAAAGACCGGTTAAATGACTATACATTCGGGATCAAAGTCATGGGCGAAGATTATTGCCGATCCTTGAGCCGCATAGACCCAGACACCAACCGTATGTATTTTTATTGCGATATTTCTGTTGGAGAAGAGCTTTGCCTCCTCAAACGCATTCCACTAAAGGCCGCAACCGAACGTGACTTAAAACGCCTGATGATCGGAAAACCAGGAACACCCATTGTTGGCCTTTTGAATGATTGTATTCTGCGCCGACTGAATAATGCGGATGAACTTGACTCCCTCTCACGCAGCTTTGATCCATGCCAAGTCGTGGGGTTTTCAACCTTTGGCGAAATTATGGGGCTCAACCTGAACCAAACACTGGTGGCTGTTTTCTTGTTCCGCGTCAAACCGAATGATGTTTTCCATGACGATTACATCAATAATTTCCCTATCCATTACGCGAACTGCAAAGCCTACTACCTTGTTCGCCGTATCAAACAAATCAGTGGTGTGGTCGATCATTTAGCCCAAAACATTGGCAAAGACGTGTCCGCCCAAAAAGACGTCATCCACAGCGCCAACAACATCCTGACCAATACTACGTCGCGCTCCGCCGATGCCGCCGAGTCGGCCAATTCCCTCTCGGCCTCGAGTCTGGAGCTTCAGAAAATTGTCGGGATGATTAGTAACATTGCTGCCCAGACCAACCTTTTGTCGTTAAACGCCACGATTGAAGCCGCCCGCGCCGGAGAGCACGGAAAAGGGTTTGCCGTTGTTGCCGATGAAGTCCGTCAATTGGCCAATAAATCGAAGGGCAACGCAGAGCAAATCGCGCATAGTTTGCAAGAATTCTCACGCGAGGTCAGCAAAATTGCCTCCGAGATCAAGGATCAATCGCACCTGATCCACAATCTGCAAAGCTTGTTCAAAGACATTGAAAACGCCGCCGAAAGATCGTGCGAGACTGCAAAATTCGCACAAAAAGTGTCAGACGATTTACGCGGAAATTAACCATCCCACACGGGAAGGCGCCTTAAACGGGGATTAAAAGAACGGCCACGCGCCGTCCTTCGGCGGTCAAAACATTATAAGTCCGGCAAGCGGAGGGGGTATCCATCACCTCGATAACGCAGCCAGCCTGAGATGATAATGCCGCGCGTTGCTTTGGTGGCATCATGTGCCCCGTTGCACCTGTCCCAATTAATAAGACATCCACCTGCCCGGTAATCTGTTCCTGTAAAGCCTTCACATGGGATTCCAGAGAGGAAACAGGTTCATCCATCTGATATTCCGCAACGGTCTCTCCCGTCACAAAAATCGATGCCGTAAACACAACTCCGTTGACACGGAAAAATCCAGCCCCATAGGACTGGATCAGTTTTAATTCCGGTTTAACAAGCGGTGTAATATCCATGTGATTACGCTTTGACCGTCTCGCCAGTATCTTTACCAGTATCTTTGGATGCATCACTGCTATCGCGTTTGTCGTCATTGCTGAAGGGCAGATACAACAAGGCCGATGACGCCACATAAATCGAGGAATAGGTTCCAATCACAATCCCGAAAATCATCGCATTGGCAAAATCGCGAATAACTTCACCGCCGAACAACCACAACGCCACCAGAGACAACAATGTGGTCAACGATGTATTAATGGTTCGGGTCAGGGTTTGGTTGACCGAAAGATTGATTACATCCCGCATCGACATTTTTTTGAATTTGCGCCGGTTTTCACGAATGCGGTCAAACACGATCACGGTATCATTGGTGGAATATCCGGCCACCAACAACACAGCCGCCAAGGTTCCCAGATCAAAGTGCATCCACATCAAGGAAAACAAACCAATGACCGCCATCGTATCATGCACCAGCGATAGAATTGCAGCGACACCATACTGCCATTCAAAGCGGTACCAGATATACCCCATAATCCCGATAATCGTCAGAACAAAGGCGATCACGCCCGAACGTTTCAATTCATCGCCCACTTGCGGCCCGACATATTCACTCCGTTGATATTCAACGGTCTTGCCTGCAAATTCGCCACTGATAGCGGTTTTAATGGTTTCAATCGCGTTCTTTTGCGCATCCACCCCACCCTTTTGTTCCGGCACACGAATGAGCAGGTTCTGAGGTGTTCCGAATTCCTGAATCGAAATATCTCCCAACCCCAATCCATTGAGTTGCTCCCGCATGGTGACCAAATTCGGGGCCTCGGGCGTTTTGATTTCCATCATAATCCCGCCGGTGAAATCGATCCCGAGATTCAGCCCCTTAAAGCCCAACAACCCGAGCGACCCCAGAACCATCACACCCGTTACAAAAAAGGCGATGTAACGTTCGCGCACGAAATCATAATTGATATGATCCAAAAATTTGAAAAGACGCATGCTGCACACTTTCTATCGTTTACGTTATATCGGAAGGGCTTTTGGTTTTTTGACTTTCAACCAGATAATCAACATCATCCGTGTCAACATAATGGCTGCAAACAAGGATGTCACAATCCCGATCGCCATAGTCACCGCAAAGCCCTTGATCGGCCCTGTGCCCACAACATACAGGATCAAGCCCGCAATCAAGGTAGTCAGGTTCGAGTCCGTGATGGAGGCCATAGCTTTTTCATAGCCGATATCCATCGCCGCAATGATCGATCGCCCGCCACGCACTTCCTCGCGGATCCTCTCGAAAATCAACACGTTGGCATCCACCGCCATCCCCATGGTCAGGATCACACCGGCAATCCCGGGGAGGGTTAACGTCGCCTGCATCATCGCCAAAATCGCCATAATCATGGCCATATTGATAAACAAAGCCACACTGGCGAAAACGCCAAACAGACCATAGTTCATACAGATAAAGCCGACAATCAAGACAAACGCCACCAAAGACGCCGTAGTCCCTGCTTTAACCGAGTCACTGCCCAAAGATGGGCCGATCGAGCGTTCTTCCACCACGGTCATCGTGGTCGGCAAAGCCCCAGCGCGCAACAGAACCGCCGTATCCGCACTTTCCTGCACAGTAAAGCTGCCGGAAATCACAGCACTTCCACCGCAGATGGGCTCGTTGATCCGCGGCGCGGTAATCACTTCGTTATCCAGAACCACCGCAAAAGGTTTGCCCACGTTCTCGCTGGTCACCGCACAGAAACGACGCGCCCCGACAGCGTTCAATTTAAAACTCACGACCGGAGCATTTTCCTGAAAGCTCGGTTGCGCATTCACCAACATATCCCCTGTCAACAAAGGACGACGATTGATTGGCAACATTTGATCGGGTTTATCGCGCATCGGCACATTACGGACCCCGATCCCCTCGCCTGTCATACTGACCAAGTGAAAAGTCAATTTTGCCGTTTTCCCCAACAGTTTTTTCACATGTTCAGGGTCGTTAATGCCCGGCAATTGTACCAGAATACGGTTTTCCCCCTGACGTTGGATGATCGGCTCTTTGGTACCGGATTCATTCACACGGCGCGACACAATCTCGATCGATTGCGCCATGGTTTGATCCTGAATGGTCTTTAATGCCTTTTCATCAAATTTGGCCGTCACAACAGCCCCATCATCCGCCAAGGTAAAGGCCGTATTGGCTTCACGGATAATTTTACGCGCTGCAGCAACATCGGCCGCCGACGTCAATTCCAAAGACACCCCGTCAGCCGTGGCCGTCAAAGATTTGGTTACGATTTTTTCTTTGGCCAATTCCGTCCGGATACTGGTGATGGCATCTTCAATATTTTGTTTGACCACGCTCGGGATATCGGCTTCCAACAACATGTACGATCCCCCTTGCAGATCCAACCCCAGACTGACGGCCTGAGTCGGAAACCACGATGGGACAAGGGACTCCATAGTTGCGCGCTGCTCTTTGCTTAAAAAGCTTGGGACAGCAAACAGAAACGATAATGTCACGACGGTAATCGCTAAAATACGTTTCCAGAGAGGAATATGTGTCATGAAAAACTCTTAACTTCTCGGTATGTTATTTCTCTTGTTTCGATGTCTTTTTGGAATCGTCATTGGCCACGTTGGATGGGATGGAATCTTCATAACGTCCCAAGATATAAGAACGCATGACATTCATTTTTACCCCGTTGCCAAAATCCACGACAACTTCGTGATCCGACACAACTTTTTCAATCACGCCGACCAAACCACCCTGGGTCAAGACTTTGACGCCTTTATCCAGCTTGGAGATCATCTCGTTATGCGCTTTATAGCGTTTCTGTTGGGGGCGGATCAGCAACAAGTAAAACATAATCCCCAACAGAACAACCATGCCCACATTCATCAACAAAGCTTCCCCTTGACTTGGAGGAGCCACACCCTGAGGCGTAGATGGAACCGCCGTCGTTGCCGTTGTTGCAGTTACGTCTGTCGCAGGGGCATCCGCCGCGTGGGCCATAGAAATGAAGGTCATATTATCCTCTGTAAAATAAACATTTATAAAAATGGTGAAGTGCGCTGAACTATAAGTTCCAGATTCAGAAAAACAAGAGAAGAGTGGACTTTGTGAGGGTTTTTTCACAAAAAATCGTATATTACACAAAATCTGCCGGATTTAAGGCCTGTTTTCCCTTGCGGATTTCAAAATGTAATTGCGGCGAATCCACATGCCCTGTGGACCCCACCGTTCCAATTGTCTGGCCACGCGTGATCCGGTCGCCTTTGCGGACAAGGTTTTTTTCCATATGAGCGTAAGCCGTCATGTATCCATTCGCATGACGCACCAACACCATATTTCCATATCCTTCAATCTGGTTGCCACTATACACGACAACCCCCTGTTCGGCGCATCGGACAGGATCTCCCCGCATTGCTTTGATATTGACCCCGTCATTATGCAATCCGTCAGCCTTTGGCCCGAAAGACGAGATAACCCGACCAGAGACCGGCTTCAAGAATCCTTGCCGCCCAAGCTGTAACGGTGTTGTATCTGGATCCTCCTGCGCGGAGGCCGTTTTCACATAAACGTGACTGTCTTTTTTAGAAGCGACCGCAGGCACAGAACTCGTCAAAACCTCCCGATCAATCCGTGCCGCACCGGAAGAAACCTTTCCCCGACCATCGCCCTGCGTTCTCTTTTCTTGTTGCGCCACACGTACAATACGGGATGATGCCTCAGGATGCTGGGACGGCAACCGGATTATTTGATCACGCTGTACGGCATAAGGGGCTCTCAACGCATTCAACTGGGCCAATTCGGTCGTTGTGGTATCAAACATGCGGGAAATCTTATACAGCGTATCCCCTGAGCTGGCGCGATACGTCATGGGTGCCGGAATACGGAGCCTCTGCCCATTTTTCAAGAGATACGGTGCCTGCAAGTGATTGATATCCAGCAGATCGCGCAAATCCACCTGATAAGCATTGGCCACACTCCACAATGTTTCTCCGGATCGCAGTGTATGCACGCCCAAGCTTCCTACTCCGGCATCCGCATACCGGTGCACCGATGCCCGTGAGGCCGACTGGCTGCATCCCGTTAATCCCTGAGCCATCAGACTCCCGAACAAAAGGATCCAAAGGAGTGATATCCTTTGCCTCATGCGGTCAATTCCTCCAAATCGTGCGGTGTGTAACTGTTGTTGCGCGGGACATCCGGCAATAACGGCACAAAGCGCACAGGGATCAAGTCCTGTACTGCGTACACATCTTCGGATTCTTTTTTATAGCGGCGCAACACCTGATTTTGCCCCTGCCCTCCGACCGGAATCACCATCACGCCCCCCACTTTTAACTGCGCCATCAACGCCACCGGAGGATCCCCGTCTGATGCCGCCGTCACGATAATCCGGTCAAAACTGTTTTCATTTCCGGCCACCGATGGCCACCCCTTCATCCCGTCCGCAGCCAAAGACGTAATATTGCGCAACTTCAATTCATGAAACCGCTTTTCGGCAAGTTCCAGCAAAGGGCGGTGCCGTTCCATGGTATACACGCGTCGGCACACGCGTGACAAAACGGCGGCCTGATACCCCGACCCCGTGCCAATTTCCAACACGCTGTGCGATTTTTCAACCTGCAACGCATCCGTCATAAAGGCCACGATATAGGGCTGGCTGATCGTCTGGCCCAATCCAATCGGCACGGCCTGATCTTCATAGGCATGGGTTTCAAAATGATGTGGAACAAAGACATCCCGTGGCGTGCGTTCAATCGCACTCAATACCTCGGTATTGGTGATCCCTGCCTGACGCAAATGGATAATCAACCGGATCTTGCGGTTATCAATGTCGATACTGTCAGACATCATGCAGGAGACTCCCCAGAAAAAAGGCTACGAATGAACATCGCAACCCCCATTTTGATTCATAATCAAAGTTTTCTCAAGTCTTTCTTAGCGGCCTGCCTCTTCCTGACTTGCCTTCGAAAGATTTGTGTGCTTCTTTGAGCAAAATCAAACAAAACAACCCAAAACAAAATCAAGGTAGTTTAACAACATGGATATTCAGAAAATTTCCTACGGAAAATCTTCACTCGACGTAAATGTTATTATCGAAAACCCAATGGGCGGCGAACCTGTCAAATACGAAATGGACAAAGAATCCGGCGCAATGTTTGTTGACCGTTTCCTTCATACGTCCATGGTTTATCCAGGGAATTATGGCTTTATCCCTCACACCTTGTCCGGTGACGGGGATCCAGTGGATGTACTGATCATCACACGTCAGCCCGTCATGCCTGGCGCAATTATGCGCGCCATTCCCGTTGGCGTACTCCTCATGGAGGATGACGGAGGGGTTGACGAAAAAATTATTGCTGTGCCACACCCAAAATTGTACCCCTATCACGACAACGTAACAGATATTGAGCATATTCGTCCGATTCTGCGTGACAAAATCGCCCATTTCTTTACGCATTACAAAGATCTAGAGCCTAATAAATGGTCAAAGGTCTTGGGATGGGGAAATGCTGAAAAAGCAGCCCAATTGATCGAAGAAGGACTTGCCCGCTATCAAAAAAGCCAGAATACACCATAACGTCGCACTCAACGCCGATCCCCGACCGTCAAAAGCGGTAGTGCAATTCCTAGGGCGTGTCGTTAATTGACAGATTTTGTGACGAAAGCCGTATCGCAGCCTACAAAAACGTATTTGAGAAACGGCTCACAGTCCAAAAAATTACAAGCGATGATACGCCCTAAGAAACACCGGTCAGCAAAAGCTTTTATGATGACCGGCCTGTTGATTTGAGGAAATTCGAAAAATCAAAACTGGTTTCCGAACGGGCGGCTTCGGCGGCATCATGTTCCGCATCCCGTTTTGCTTTCGCAGCTTCCGCTTCCGCTTCCGGATCGCGTCCCAGAGCCTTCAACCCTTTGGAAATAGCCTTATCCAGTTCCTGATAGCTGCACAGCCCCAGTTCCGCCGGATTGCGTGGGTTCAGGATCGAAGAATTCGGGTGAACTTTGTCACGCAACGCCTGAATAGTCGGCTTGGTCGTCCCGACCAGTTTGCAGATTTGGGCGTCACTGACTTCCGGATGATGTTTCAACAAATACGCAATTGCGTCCGGCTTGTCGTTCCGACGCGCCACCGGCGTATAGCGTGGACCTTTAGCACGAACTTTCAGAGCAGGACCGTCCCGTTTGGTAATCCTCAAAGCCGCATCCGCATCCTGTTCACAGCGTTCAATTTCGGCCGCCGTTAATTCGCCAGCCTGCACAGGGCTTTCCCCGATAATGCCGCGCCCGACTTCTTCGTCGGCCAAGGCCTGAATTTCAACAACGTGCAGACCGGTATAGTCGGCAATCTGGTCAAAAGACAAGGTCGTGTTATCAATCAGCCAAACAGCGCTGGCTTTTGGTTTCAAAGGTTTTGTGGTATCGAGGTCAGCCATGTTGATGCTCCTAAAGCTCGAGATAATAATCCTCCCCTGCCGATCCGTCCCTTACGGATCACCACCGGATTAAACCTGTGTTTTATGGGGAATGGGGGTAATATACCCAGATCTTGTTCCAAAGTACAGGGATTTTTATGCGCGTTTTTCGACCCGCGCCTGTCAAATAACACTTGTCAGTCCAGATCCGATTGAATACGAATATAGCATGAGCATCGTAACCAGATTTCCTCCCTCCCCGACAGGGTTTATGCATATCGGCACCGCACGCACCGGTTTATTCAACTGGCTGTTTGCCAAACATCATCATGGCAAAATGCGGTTCCGGATCGAAGATACCGACCGCGCCCGCCATTCCGATGATGCGGTCGAGGCGATTATTAACGGCCTGAAATGGTTGGGGCTGGATTGGGACGGCGACATTGTGTCCCAATATGCCTGCAAAGACCGCCATGTAGAGATTGCCCATGAATTGGTCAAACGCGGACAGGCCTATTACTGTTATTGTACCCCCGAAGAATTGGACAAAATGCGCGATACGGCGAAAGCCGAAGGCCGTATTACGTTCTACGATCGCCGTTGGCGCGACAGTACGGCGACGCCGCCGGCAGGGATTAAACCCGTGATCCGGATCAAAGCTCCACTGACCGGCGAACGCATCGTCCATGACGAAGTTCAGGGAGATGTAAAAGTCGCCGCCGAACAATTGGATGATTTTATTATTTTACGCAGCGATGGCGTCCCAACCTATATGCTGGCCGTGGTCGTGGACGATCACGATATGGGCGTCACCCACGTTATCCGTGGCGATGACCATTTGAACAACACGTTCCGCCAGAATGTGATATACGAAGCCATGGGATGGACGATTCCCGTTTATGCGCATTTGCCGCTGATTTTGGGGCCGGATGGTGCCAAACTCTCCAAACGCCATGGCGCCACAGGTGTCGAAGAATATCGCGATATGGGATATTTGCCGGAAGCCATGCGCAATTATTTGCTGCGCCTCTGCTGGTCGCATGGCGATGATGAAATCATCACCACCGAACAAGCCATTGAGTGGTTTGATCTGGCAGGTATCGGCAAAAGCCCCGCGCGGTTTGATTTTGACAAACTCAACTTTATCAACGCGCATTATATGAAGATTGCCGACAATGCGCGCTTGGTCGACCTGACCATGGACCTGCTGCGAAAAACCCGTCAGGAGATATCCCCCGCGACAGAAACCTATTTGCTGGCAGCGATGGATGAATTGAAATCCCGCGCCAAAACGTTGCTGACGTTGGTGGACGATGCGCGGATCTATTGGATGACAGGATCCGTCACACCAGATGAAAAAGCGGCCGCCCATTTGGATGAGGCTGGCAAAGCCCTTCTGGGAAAAATCACCGATGGGTTAAAAACCCTCTCTCCCGTCACAGCCGAAACAGTGGAAGCATTGTGCAAGACCATTGCCGAGTCCGAAGGAGTGAAATTGGGGAAAGTTATGATGCCGCTCCGTGCTGCACTGACCGGCACAACATCGTCCCCGTCCCTGTTCCATGCGATTGCGATTCTGGGCACAGAAGAGACCTTGCGGCGGATTTCATCGCTCATCCCTGTCTAAAAATCCGCCTAACAATCTGGCAAAACCCTCTCGATTAGACGTTGAATTTGAAGAGAATCACGTCACCATCGGCCACGACATACTCTTTACCCTCTTGGCGGGCTTTGCCGTGCTCTTTGGCGCCCTGCTCGCCTTTGCACGCCACATAGTCATCAAACGCAATGACTTCTGCCTTGATAAAGCCCCGTTCAAAATCGGTATGAATGACACCCGCTGCCTGCGGGGCCTTGGCTCCGGTTGGAATTGTCCAGGCGCGCGCTTCTTTCGGCCCCACGGTAAAATAGGTTTGAAGCCCCAGAATTTTATATCCGGCACGAATGATTTTATTCAGACCTGGCTCTTCCAACCCCAAGGATTCGAGAAACTCTTTCTTTTCGTCTTCCGAACCAAGTTGCGCGATTTGCGATTCGATTTCGGCGCAAATAATCACGCTTTCCGCATTCTTTTCTTTGGCCATGGCGGCAACCCTCTCGGTCATCGCATTCCCCGTAGCCGCATCCCCTTCCAGCACGTTGCAGACATATAACATCGGTTTGGTCGTCATCAGGAACAATTCCCTCACCGGTTTCTGCATATCATCCGGAACGTCTACCGACCGTGCAGGAAGCCCCGCATGTAAGGCATCACGAATTTTGGCAAAAAATTCCAATTGGGATTTTAATTCCTTATCACCTGACTTGGCTTTCTTGGCCATATTTTCCATCTGGCGTTCCAGACTCTCCATATCCGCCAACATCAATTCGGTTTCAATGATCTCTGCATCCCGAATCGGGTCTACCGAATGTTCGACGTGGGTAATGTTTTCGTCTTCAAAACAACGTAACACATGGATAATCGCATCCACCTGACGGATATTGGACAGGAATTTGTTGCCCAAACCTTCGCCTTTGGAGGCCCCTTTGACCAATCCGGCAATGTCGACAAATTCCAATTGGGTCGGCACAATACTTTGCGACTTTCCAACCTCGGCCAATGTATCCAGCCGCGCATCCGGAACAGCCACGCGCCCGACATTCGGTTCAATCGTGCAGAACGGAAAATTGGCCGCCTGCGCCGCCGCCGTTGCCGTCAACGCATTAAAGGTGGTCGATTTCCCGACATTCGGCAATCCAACAATCCCGCAATTAAATCCCATTTTTTATTTTCCTCTTCTTATTTTTAACCACAAAGACACAAAGATCTCAAAGAATCACATCATTCCTTCGGTTTTTCTTTTTTCACCTTGGGCGGCTGGAAGGCCAAAGCCACATTGCTTACAAACCGTGCGTCCTCATTCTTTAAAAGCAATGGCGTTTCTTTTGCAACCACATTCAACAGGTCCGGCAGCCATTTTTCATCGTCTTTGGAGAAATTTCCAAGCACATAGCCATGAACGCGATCTTTATCTCCCGGATGCCCGATCCCCAGACGCACGCGCTTATAATTCGGATCCGGCAAATGGGCATCCATCGACCGCAGACCATTATGCCCTCCGGCTCCACCGCCGATTTTTGTTTTTACCTTGGCCGGCAGAACATCCAATTCATCATGAAACGCCACAATATGACTGGTCGGTATTTTATAAAAAGCAGCCAAAGTCTGCACCGACCGCCCCGATTCGTTCATATAGGTCTGCGGTTTTAACAGGATAACTTTTTCTCCGGCAATCGTGCCTTCGCAATATTCGCCCTGATATTTCTTTTTAAACCCCCGAAACCCGTACATATCGGCCATGACATCCACCGCCATAAACCCGATGTTATGGCGGTTACGTTCATACTCCGATCCAGGGTTGCCCAATCCAACAATTAACCACATGATGTTACCTATAATGCAAAACCCCCTCCTGTTGGAGGGGATTTTTCAACGATATGAAATATATTACAAAAGACTATTTTTTGCCTTTGGCAGGTTTTGCCGGAGCCGCAGGAGCCGCCACAACGGCAGCAGAAGCTTCCTCGACAATTTCCGCCTTCACAACTGGTGGAACGATGGTTGCAACCGTAATATCCACACCTTGGTGCCCCATAACTTGAGCCCCTTTTGGCAATTTAATCGCGCTGAGTTTCAACGCATCGCTCAAGTCGGCTTTCGACAAATCAATTTCCAAAGACTCCGGAATTTCGCTTGCGGCGCAACGCAGGGTCAAATCATGGTGAACAATATTCAAAACGCCTTTTTGTTTGAGGCCAGGGCTCTCTTCATGTCCGACAAAGTGAACAGGAACATGCACAATCAATTTTGTTTTTGGACCAACGCGCATAAAATCAACGTGTTCGATACGATCGGTCACAGGGTTCAATTGAACGTCCCGCGCTAGAACCGTTTGTGTGGTCCCGTCAACGGTCAGATCGCACATATGGGTCAGCATCCCACCTTGTTGGAAGCGGATGGTCACATCCTTTGCTGGCATAGAGATCATGACAGGCTCTTTGTGATCGCCATAAATAACGGCGGGAATGTTATCTTCGCGACGCAGTGCACGAGCGACCCCCTTACCGGCCCTCTCACGTTTTGTCGCTGTCAATGCATAATGTTTCGACATAGCAGTTTTCCTTTTAAATAAATAAGTTAAGCCAGCCTCCAGGGGTGCCAGCAAGATGCGCTGGTTTAGCAGAATTTCCGATAAAAAAGCAAGAACAAATGCACCATACGTGGGCAATGGCCAAATAAAAGCCTCTCTTTGGCTCTTTTTACGCGCCGGAGCCCCCTCCGCAGCGGGTAAACGATACAATGCGATCCTTCATCGCAACAATACCGTTACGCCGATTGGGAGACAGATTCTGCAACAATCCCAATTTCCCAAAAATCCCGTGCACATCCATGGCCGGAACCTCCGCCACGGGTTTGTTGTTATAAATCAGGTATAACAAACCAACCAATCCCTTGACGATATGGGCATCGCTATCGCCTTGAAAGGTAAAAATCCCGTCCGTCATTTTGGGCAAAATCCAGACTTTCGACACGCATCCTTTGACCAGATTCGCGTCGGTTCGTGCATCTTCTGGAAAGGGGGGAAGTTTTTTTCCCAGATCAATCAAAATAGCATACCGATCCTCCCAATCATCCAATAAGGAAAATGATTCGATCATTTCATCAATGCTTTGCATTGGCTCTCTCTTTCTTGATCGCACCCCCATTCGCCAGGGCGCGGTTTTCTTGATGTACAGAACGCATCTTGACTTTCTCGCGCATCATGTCAATGGTGTAATCCTAAAGTTCTTCCGGCGTTTCGTCTATTTTTTCTTAATAAATTCTAAATAGGATAAGCAAAAGAGGGGCTTGCACTGTTGCATTTGCCTTGGCAGACTGCATAATGTAAGTCAGTTTAATTTATTACATCAGGATCACGCGAGTATGTCCAAATCATCTGGAACCGAGACAAAAAATACCCTTTACTGCTCCTTCTGCGGCAAGAGCCAACACGAAGTCAGAAAGCTGATTGCCGGCCCCAACGTTTTCATTTGCAATGAATGCGTTGAACTCTGCATGGATATTATCCGTGAAGAAGACAAGAGCCAGTTGGTCCGCACCGGCGAAGGCGTCCCTACCCCATCCGAAATCCGTGCGGTTCTGGATGATTACGTGATCGGACAAGATCGCGCGAAACGCGTTCTGTCGGTTGCCGTGCATAACCATTACAAACGCCTGGAAATCGGCGGCAAAGGATCGGATGTTGAAATCAACAAATCCAACATTCTGCTCGTTGGTCCAACCGGTTCGGGGAAAACCCTTCTGGCGCAAACCTTGGCACGTATTCTGGATGTTCCGTTTACCATGGCCGATGCCACAACACTGACCGAAGCCGGTTATGTGGGTGAAGACGTTGAAAACATCGTTCTGAAATTGCTGCAGAACTGTGATTACAACGTAGAACGCGCCCAAAAAGGGATCGTTTATATTGACGAGATCGATAAAATCTCCCGTAAATCGGATAACCCATCCATTACCCGTGACGTATCGGGCGAAGGCGTGCAACAAGCCTTGCTCAAACTGATGGAAGGGACAATCGCCTCTGTTCCACCTCAAGGCGGACGCAAACACCCACAACAAGAATTCTTGCAAGTGGACACCACCAATATCCTGTTTATCTGTGGCGGTGCGTTTGCCGGAATTGAAAAAATCATCGCGATGCGGACCAAAGGGGCCACCTCGATTGGCTTCGGCGCCGATGTCGCTACCAAGGAAGAAAAGAAACCCGGCGAAGCCATGCGGATGATGGAAACCGAAGATCTGTTGAAGTTCGGTCTGATTCCGGAATTTATCGGCCGTTTGCCAGTTCTGGCTACCTTGGACGATCTGGACGAAGCCGCTCTGATCTCGATCCTCACCGAACCGAAAAATGCGCTGGTCAAACAATATCAACGCCTGTTCGAAATGGAAAATACCAAATTGACCTTCTCGCCAGAAGCCTTGACCGAGATTGCCAAACAAGCCATCGAACGGAAAACCGGCGCACGTGGTCTCCGCTCCATCATGGAAAAAATGTTGATGGATACCATGTACGAAATTCCGGATCAGGATGACGTCGAAGAAGTCGTTTTGACAGGCGAAACAGTCAAAGAAGGTGCAAAACCTATCTATGTCCGCTCTGACTCCAAAAAGAAAAAGAAAGCCGACAAAACCAAGGAAGATGAAGCTGCCGTCACCGCTTAATCTCTCTGCCGGATAAGCATACAAAAAAACAACCGGAAACAGAAATGTTCTGGTTGTTTTTTTATGTGCAATATCTGGATAAAAACCGCCCTTTCACGCCTCCCCTACGGAGAAATCAGTACCACGTTAATCCGGTCGGATGTGTCCGGAGTTGGCGGTTGGTCGTCGGCAACAATGGCGCGAATATCCAATTTTGATAGATCTATATGATGCGTTTTCAAAACATCCCGTACAGCCAGAGCGCGCGCCAACGCAAAGCGTTTGGCCGCACTTGCCGAATGATCAAAGGACGTGGCAAACGACAGGATTTGAACGCGGGAGTTTGGGTTTTTCAGGATAAAGGGAAGAATGTGCTGTGTTATCTGCGCCTCTTGATCCGGAGATACGTTTGTTCCTCCCTTTTTAAAGATCAGTGGCGGCAGTGTTGGTTGTTTCTTGGGGGCCTCCTCGCTGGCCAACGGGGGCTGAGGGCCAGAGGTGGGTAAGCTGGGTACATGTTTGATTGTGGTGTCCATCAATTTTTGACGAATCGTGGAATCATCTTGCTCGATATGGGCAACCAAGGCCTCGTCATCGTTTAAAAGTGAATTGTCCGCGATTGGCACGGGAGGCGATGGAGGTGGTGGCGGTACAGATAGCGGTTTTACGTCCTTACGGGCACGGGGGGCGGCATAGGTTGAAACTTTTTCTTTCCGTTCTTGTGTGGCGCGTTTTTGTGCTGCCGGATCGATAATGGTCAGGCGCTCTTTCTGGACAGTTTTTAGAGATGGCGTAACTTTTTTAGGGGGCTCGATTTTTGGTGTTGAGGGCTTTTGATGATGAGGCTTGGGTGGCGTATATGGATGTTCCACATGCGGCGGCGTTATTTTTTGAGCGGGGGCTTCTACGGCAACGGGGGACGACGTCCCTTCGCGTTTCAGATTCTCAAGGACGGATCGGTCAATAAAGACATCGGGCGTAGCATCCCCATCATAGCCCTTTTGCATTTGGGCAAATCCTGCAGGTGCCCCCCCGCATATCAGGCCAAACAGAGTAAAAGTCTGAATAAAAGACCGCATAGAGATGGTCACCTTTATCATCATGTTTGCCCTGGGACACACACCCTAGAGGTTAGAGATGCTCCTGGATAATCTTTTTCAAATCCTGATGTACGCCAACATTGCTGGCAAAAAGAGATTCGCAATACACAGGGTTCGGGTCACCGGCCAAGCTGACGACCTGCCCCCCCCGCTTCTTTAACGATCAAAGCACCTGCGGCCACATCCCATGGAGAGAGACCATTTTCCCAGAACGCTTCAAACCGGCCTGCCGCGACATAGCACAGATCAAGAGCTGCCGACCCCATACGGCGGTATCCGCCAATCTGCCCCCCCAATAAGGTAGACAAGGTGTTGATAAAGCGGGTCTGGATGGGTTTCCCACGCGAGGCGCAATCCCCCCCGGCCAGAACCGAGCTTTGTAAATCTTTCCGGGCTGATACACGCAGACGGCGTTTGTCCAGCCAGGCTCCGGTGCCTTTTTCAGCGTAGAAAACTTCATTTTTAACGGGGTCCATAACCAGTCCGGCGATCATTTCACGCCCAGCGTCTGAATTGCGCTCCAACCCAATGGAAATGCTGAAATGCGGAATCCCGTGCAGAAAGTTGGATGTCCCATCCAATGGGTCCACAATAAAACGGAATTCTTCGTTGCCTGTGGCGTTCACGCCTTTGACCTCGCCACGTTCTTCCATAAGAAAGCCAAAGGAAGGGCGGGTTTTTTTCAGGTCTTGGAAAATAATCTCCTCGGCGCGGTGATCGGCGGCCGACACAAAATTGGCGGGGCCTTTGCGCGATACTTGGAGGTTTTCAACCTCACCAAGATCACGAAGCAAAGATTTCGAGGCTTTTTCAGCCGCGCGATGCATAACAGTAATGTGAGCCGATGGGGAAGACATGTCCATAATCCTTGGGTTAAAAAAGGCGTTAGAAAGAAGGTTAAAAGGGGCGGTTATTCACGGTGTAAATTTTTATACTGCTCTTTCCTTAGTATGCTTTGCCCCAGCTTTTCAAGTCTTTTTCGAATGTCATCGTCGTCTATCTCGGACAACCATGAGGTCATTCTGTCAAGATCAGCCTGTTTCAAGGGCTGGGATTGGCGCAGGGTATTCATATTCCGGTCGTTCGTATTGACAGGCGCATGGACAAAGCGGATTGCGGTAATCCATGAATCACCGAAAATCTGATTAATCCGCGCCAGAATCAGGTCTTTCTGGTAATGCAACACGGTGGCATCGGCACTGGTGGCGGCAATATCGAGTGTAGCCTGCGGTTTTTCACGGGCATCTTTGGGCTTACGGTAATGGATTTTGACCGGCTGGGCCTTGATGGCCATTTCTGGCCCTATAATGTCATTCCAGTTGTTGAGAATACGCCCCAATGCGACAAACTTCTTACTGAACGTCGCAGACGTCAGGTTGGAAATACTCGCAGACAAAGGGCGCAGGTCAGACATACCTTTTATGTACACGGATCCCGCCCAAAAGTCACGGATTCTGTTGGGCGATTTATCTCTGTGTTCTATATAAGTGCCGGAGCCATCTGCTTTTTGTTTGCCATAGAGCCCCCATAAAACCGCCAAATAAAGAGCAATACTCATGACAACCAGCAGCTTTTTCAGACGATCCTGTTTTTGGATTTTGCTCTCCATCAACACGAAACCGTGGCTTTTAATGCCAGAGAACAGGATTTCTTGCCCCCATCTTTCGTAGATTGCTCCCAGTGAATCATAGCGATTCTGACCAATCAATCCCCCTTTGCCTCAAAATGAGGGGTGGTAAGAAAAATATTGGAAACAGTTGATTTTTAGCGAGTTTTAAGTTATTCTGATCCCATAAAAGCTATAAAAGGGTGTTCATCATGGCTACAAAAGATCCTAAAAAACAAATTTCAGCGGCCTCATTGCTTATTACGACAGATGTAGCCGCAGGCACCGCCCACGGCAAGATCAATAAGAGGGCCGAGCAAGATGCCGCTTTCCAGAGAATGATGGCGGGGATTACTGACCCAGACAGCGTAGAGCAACGCAAGGCGCAAGATCGTTTTGTTACGTTGAGCATATTGGGAATCGGTGAGTTTGATCAGAACTCCGGTGACGTTTCTGTTCCTAATTTTACACTCCCCTATGAAATACCGCCTACAATCGGCGATAAAGCGTACACTACTCGCCAAGAACTTGCTTCCGGAATTGACCGACTATCTTACATAGGAGCGATCGCTAAGGGTAAGGTAAAACCAGACAAAGATTACGTTATGGACTTTGCTGGCTTTCCTTCCGGAGCGTTTTCCGGCACTTGGAGCAAGATTTCTTCTCAGCCAATTAAAGTCGATAGAAATTTTTCATTAGATGGCTCTTTCCAGCAAGCTTTTCAGATTGTACTAGCTAGCGAAGGCGGCTTTTCAAACCATAAAGCTGATAAAGGTGGGGCAACCATCTATGGAATAGCCTCCAAATCAAACCCAGTTGAGTATGCCCAAATTATGGATCAGCTTGGGAGAGGAGATAAAGCTGGTGCTATGCAAACAGCTATGACAACGTATAAGACCAAGTATTGGGATTCCGTGTCAGGTATTAATCAACTTTCTCCATCCGCAAAGCTCGTTGCATTTGATGCTGCCATTAATCACGGGGTTGGTTTTTCTAACAAGATGGTATCCGCAACAAGAGGCGACGCGGATGATATGCTAGCTTACCGCGCTCAAAAATATGCATCAATAATAGAAAACGATCAGTCTCAGGCCGTTTTCGCAAAAGGTTGGGGGAATCGTCTCGCAAAGTTAGACACGCTAACGACTGTTAGCGAGAAAAACATGAAATCCCCTCCACTTCTTGTAGGGATAAAAGACCCCGCCCCTCTCTAAAAAAATTTAAAAACCACCCCGAGGCGTACACGGGGTGGTTTTTTATGGGCCAGACACCCCAGACATACCCCAGACATACCATGGATAGAAACATCTCTCTTGCACACAAGAAAAAGCGGTAGGATTTCCCCCACCGCTTTTTTCATGGCATCACAATCGTGGCATTGTAAAAGTTTTAGCTGACAATCTCGTCGGCAGCTTCTTTTGTCTGGTCTACGGATGATTTTACATCCTCCAACGCGTTGACAATATGACTTAAACTGCTGCTGATATCATTGACCGCTTGCGATGCACTCTGCATATTCGATGACATGTCCCGCGCCACAGCACTTTGCTCTTCCACCGCACCGGCAACCACCGTCACAAAGCTCCGTGCATTATCAATCGAGGATGTGATCGACTGCAACCCTGTTGCCACAATCCCGACAACCGCTTGAATGTTGTTAATTTCGCCCCCGATTTTATGGGTCGCTTCTGCCACCTGTGACGCCAGATTCTTGACCTCGGACGCCACCACCGCAAAGCCTTTTCCGGCTTCGCCCGCGCGGGCAGCTTCGATCGTCGCGTTCAGAGAGAGCAAATTTACCTGCTCTGCGATTTTTTGAATCAGGCTGACAATGCCGTTCATAGCCTGAGCTGCCTCGAGCAGTTTTTTGGTTTCGGCATCTGTTTCAACCACTTTTTGATAGGCTTCATCCGCCGCCGCCGATGATTTGGTCATGTTTTGTGAAATCTCCACAACGGAAGCATGCAGCTCTTCCGCGCCTGCCGCCACTGTTTGCACATTCGAGGTCGTTTGCGAAGATGCGCTAGACGCCGCAGACGTTTGCTGATCCACCACGGAGACCGAATCTTCGATTTTCGAGAGATAATTGAGCATATTCTCCTTAATATCGCGCAATTGATTGACGGTTTCGGTAATATCGGTTGCGAATTTCACTACTTTGAACGGGCGTCCGTTCAGATCCATTACAGGGTTGTAAGACGCTTCAATCCATACATCCCGCCCACCCTTTGCAAGCCGTTTATATTTTCCAGCCTGAAATTGTCCGGCACGCAAATCATCCCAGAATCTCCGGTAATCGGCACTCTCACGATAAGATGGGTCGACAAACATACTATGATGCTTCCCCTTAATCTCATCTATACGATAACCAAGCGTTTTCAAGAAGTTTTCATTGGCGGAAATAACCGTTCCATCCAGATTAAACTCGATCACAGCTTGAGACTTGTTAATGGCCTCGACTTTTGACTGGTTGTCCATGATCGACGAATCGGTCCATTCCACCACATAGCCATTGCTGTTTTTCTGGGTATCAAAAAGAGGATAAGCCCGCAGGTTGAACACAATCCCCCCCCCACTTTGATCGATGTCGCGTAGGGTGCACTTAATTTGGCCAACATGCCGCGTTGATGCGCAGGGTTTTTGTGGAAAATATCGATATTTTTGCCCAACAACGTGGCCACATCAAACTGGGGAAGATCTTTCTTGATATCGGCCTCAACCTTATTCAGGAAAATCTTCACGGCCCCATTCATGTAGACAATGTTTAAATCATTGTCGGCGATCATCACGCCTGTGGAAACCCCTTCCAGAGCTCCTGCTATTTTTTCCTGAAATAAATCCAGAGGTTGAGATTTCGACAAAGCAAAAAACGACATATTTCACCCCTTCACACATGGCGATTGCGATCGTTAAAAACAAAATGAGACAACACAGAAAAAGAGAAACTCAGAAAATCATTCTGATATATATCACCCTTTTCGATCCGAAAGAAAAGGATAAAACGCAGAGCTGCATTCAATAATACACATTAAATCTTAAGTAGCTCTGCCGGAGGCATATTCACCAAAGCCTGTTCCACATCATCCGAAAATGGCATGGCCGTTTGGGTTCCCTCTTTTAAACAGGTCAAACTTCCCGCGACACTCGCACGCCGCATGGATTCGGTCAGTTCTATCCCTTTATGGATACAGGCCGCAAATGTTCCGCAATACGCATCCCCTGCCCCCGTGATATCCACTACCAAGGATTGATCGAGCGGCATAATCGGTACACCCCACGCTTTGCCATCTTTGGTCACGGCCACCGATCCGCCCTTGCCAATGGTCACGATACAGGTCAATTGCCCTTCGATGGCCAAAGCCTGCGCCAACTTCACCGCATTATTTTCGGTCTTCAGATGAAGTTTTTCGGTAATCTGCCGCGCTTCGATGCTGTTAACGATCAGGTAATCCAGAAGCCCCAACGCACGTTTGGGTAAAGAAATGGCTGGCGCCAAATTCAAAATCGTGGTGACACCACGTGCATGCGCACGTTCCAACAAGGTAATGGTTTCTTCGACCGGCAATTCCATCTGCATCAACAGAACATTGCCCTTCAGCAGAATCTCATCCGGCACCTGATCATGGATGGCTTCTTTATTGGCACCCGACATCACAATGATATGATTTTCGCCGCTTTTATCCCGCGTCACCACCGCGCATCCGGTACGCGCCGTGTCGGTATAGGCAACACCCGAGACCATGACGCCTTGCGATTTTAACTCTTCCCGCAATGTCTTGCCGTAATCATCATTGCCGACACGCCCGATCAAACAGGTTTTTATCCCCGATCGCGCTGCCGCTAAGGCCTGGTTCCCGCCTTTCCCGCCCGGGGAATGCACATATGTGTTGGAAAGCACCGTTTCGCCCGGTTCAGGGAATTTCTCGACCTGAATGGCGATGTCCATATTCAAAGAGCCAAAAACAATAATCATCCTTCATCATAGCATGGTTCAAATAAAAACAATACACGCAGTGCAGCATAACTTCTCCATTTGGCAAAAATTCCGCAAGGATCTATAAAGAAGGAACACACTAGGGAGACCGCAGAATGGATTATCGCGCTTTTTTTGAACACCGTATCGCCGATTTGAAACAGGAAGGCCGCTACCGCAGCTTTGCCAATCTGGAACGTCTGGCGGGGCGGTTTCCAACGGCACTGTATCACGCACCCGATGGAATCAGCCGTGAGGTCACCGTGTGGTGCAGCAATGATTATCTGGGCATGGGGCAGAATCCCGTTGTCCTGCGTGCCATGCACGATGCCATTGACCGATCCGGCGCCGGCGCAGGGGGCACACGCAATATTTCCGGAACCACGCGCTACGTTGTCGATTTGGAAAACTCGCTCGCCGACCTTCATCATACCGACTCAGCCCTGGTTTTTCCGTCCGGATACACCGCGAATGAAGGCGCCCTGTCGACCCTGACCCGCCTTTTGCCCGATTGTCATGTCTTTTCCGATGAATTGAACCATGCATCGATGATCCACGGCATCCGCGAGGGCAAATCCACAAAACATATTTATCGCCATAATGATCTGGATCATCTGGAATCCCTGTTGCGCAAGGCCCCAACCAATGCCCCGAAACTGATCGCCTTTGAATCCGTCTATTCGATGGAAGGCGACATTGCCCCGATCGGCGCCATTTGCGATCTGGCCGAAAAATACAACGCCCTGACCTATCTGGATGAAGTCCACGCCGTTGGTGTTTACGGCCCGCGGGGCGGCGGCGTTGCCGAAGAGCAAGGGCAACTAGGCCGTATTGATATGATCGAGGGCACATTTGGCAAAGCCTATGGCCTGATGGGGGGATTTATCACCGGCAACCGGTCGATTGTCGATGCGGTGAGATCCTATTCCGGCAATTTTATTTTCACCACAGCCCTGCCCCCTGCCCTGTGTGCCGGAGCCTTGGCCAGTGTCGAATATTTGAAAACGTCGCCGGTGGAACGTGCACGTGTCAAAAACAACGTCACCTATTTCAAAGCCAGACTGGATGCCGCAGGATTGCCGTATTTGCCAGGTGAGAGCCATATTGTTCCCGTTGTTGTTGGCGATTCCGTGTGTTGCAAGGCCGTCACCGATTGGTTGATGAACGAACGTAATATGTATGTCCAACCGATTAATTACCCGACGGTTCCACGCGGCACCGAACGGATGCGCCTGACCGCCACCGCCGTCCATACGATCGCACAGATTGATGATTTGGTGTCTGCTTTGTCCGAATTGTGGCAAGAAAACCATGGATTTTTAAAGATAAAAGCGGCATAAGGACTGCAGAAAAATAATAAAAATAGAAAAAGGAGAATAATCATGTCGTGTAGAGATGCCTTAGTGAGGAATACGATCACCCTTCCTCCTGACGCCACCGTCGAAGATGCACTGCGCATCATCCATGAAAAGGAAATCCGGACCATTCCGGTTGTGGATGCAGATAATGTCTTTTTGGGCATGTTCGGGCTGCATTGCCTGATGGAGGACCTTCTGCCTATGGCGGCACGCATGGAAGACGGGATTACCGATCTTGGCTTTGTCGAAGGAGGCGCCCCCGGAGCCGCGAAACGCATCCGCAAACTCGCCCCCCGCGCTCTCAGAACCGTTCTGGATGACATCCCCGCAGAATCGATTTTATCCCCCGATACCTCGATGCTGGAAATCATCCGGCGTTTGGCAGAATACGGAAGCCCGCTTCCTGTGGTGGATGACGACGGCACATTCATAGGTCTTGTATCGGAACAATCCTGTATTGCCCGCCTGAAAGAGGTTTTAAAAACCGTCGAGGCCGAAGAATCCGCCTAAGGACTCTTCGTCGGTCACTATCTCGTTAAAAAATACCCTATTCACATAGAGGATCCACATCATGAATGAACTTATCTTCGGGATATCCCCGCAATATATCGCGGTTGCGATTATGGGGCTGGTCTATGCCGTCATTATTGCCGAAAAAATGAATCAAGCCGTTATTGCGCTGATCGCCTCCTCTCTGGCAATTTTATTCGGACTGTTGAATCAGAACCAAGCCATCGACTCGATTGACTTTAACACCTTGTTTCTGTTGATCGGGATGATGATCATTGTCGGGATCATGAAAGAAACCGGCATATTCCAATATGTGGCGATTGTGGCGGCCAAATCTGTCCGCGCCAGTCCGCGAGGACTTTTGGCGGTGTTGTCCGTCATTACGGCGGTCTTTTCCGCCTTTCTGGATAACGTGACCACGGTTATGCTGATCGTGCCGATTGTTATCCTTCTCACGGAACAACTTAAACTGAAACCCTTTCCCTTCCTGATGGCACAGGTTCTGTTTTCAAATATCGGCGGAACTGCCACGCTGATCGGGGATCCTCCGAATATCCTGATCGGATCGGCCGTTGGATTAAGCTTTATGGATTTTATCTATAATATGAGTCCCGTTATTATCATCACGATTATTGTCATGCTGGGTGTCTTTGATGTGATCTGGGGACGGCATTTGACCACCTCCATGCGGGCGCGGGCACACCTCCTCCGTTATGAACCTGCCAAAGCATTGAAGAACAATGTATTGTTAATCAAGTCCTTTGTTGTTCTGGCTCTTGTTCTGATGGGATTTACCATCGGGCATAATTTTCTGCATATCGAAACCGGAACCACAGCCCTTGCCGGAGCGGCATTACTTATGTTTCTCAATGGATTCGGGCATAATCTTAGCGAGAAGAATAAACAAGCACATGACGCCTTTCATCAGGTTGAGTGGGACACCATTTTCTTCTTCCTCGGCCTTTTTATTGTAGTTGCCAGTTTGGAGCACACAGGCTTGCTGGCTTTGGTTGCAAACCAGATTACCGCATTCACACAAGGAGATTTTACCAAAACAGGCATGACGATTTTATGGGCGTCCACCTTCTTCTCGGCCTTTATCAACAACATCCCGTTCGTCGCCACCATGATTCCCATCATTGAGAATATGGGGAATACCTTTGGCCAGGGAGAGGCGTTGAATCCCCTCTGGTGGAGCCTTGTTCTCGGATCATGCCTGGGCGGAAACGGAACCTTGATCGGAGCCAGCGCGAACGTCATGGTCGCCTCGTTTGCTGACCGTGCGGGACACCCGATTTCCTTCCTGAAATATCTGGGCGTTGGATTCCCGTTGACGATTCTGACCATCATTATTTCAACGGTCTATGTCTTACTCCGGTATTTCTAAGGCTTGTTGCTTTTATAAAAATGACGAATTCCTCTGTAGCTATTGATGTCAATCATCTGAAAAAGTCGTTTCGCGTGCGGCGGAAAAGCGGATTCTGGAAGGGGCTGATATCGCCTGTCTATGACACTGTTGACGCCGTGCGGGATTTATCGTTTACGGTACA
>CAZMZK010000004.1:10769-34453 GCA_964570705.1 uncultured Micavibrio sp. | reverse complement strand
TCAAGACGGTCGGAAATCGTCTTCAAGAGTGCAATGGCATAAGCTTGCCTGACTGCGAGACTGACAAGTCGAGCAGAGCCGAAAGGCGGTCATAGTGATCCGGTGGTTCCGAATGGAAGGGCCATCGCTCAACGGATAAAAGGTACTCTAGGGATAACAGGCTGATAGCGCCCAAGCGTCCCCAGCGACGGCGCTGTTTGGCACCTCGATGTCGGCTCATCTCATCCTGGGGCTGGAGCAGGTCCCAAGGGTATGGCTGTTCGCCATTTAAAGAGGTACGTGAGCTGGGTTCAAAACGTCGTGAGACAGTTTGGTCCCTATCTGCCGTGGGTGTAGGATACTTGAGAGGAGCTGTCCTTAGTACGAGAGGACCGGGATGGACATACCTCTGGTGTACCAGTTGTTCCGCCAGGAGCAGCGCTGGGTAGCTATGTATGGACGGGATAAACGCTGAAAGCATCTAAGTGTGAAGCCTCCCTCAAAACAAGGTATCCCTATCAGAGCCGTGGAAGACCACCACGTTGATAGGCTGGATGTGGAAGGGTAGTAATACCTGCAGCTAACCAGTACTAATTGCTCGATTGGCTTGAATTCACACGCAATGGCTTTAGCCATTCGTTAAAATCGCGCGCAGTGGTAAATCCACTTCGTAGATGTGATGTTTAAAGCTCACTTTAACTGCAGTCTAGATAAAAAGAATTTTGAAACCTATATATTTTCTGAGTTGTCTGTTCTTTGATGACCTGGTGGTTTTACCAAGGGTGAAACACGCCATCCCATCCCGAACTGGACTGTGAAAAACCTTCGGGCCGATTGTACTATGTCTTAAGGCATGGGAGAGTAGGTCACTGCCAGGTCTTCCAAGCACAGACAGCAAAATATTTGTTCAAATATCACAGATTGTTCCAAATGACCCTGCTGCAAAGCAGGGTTTTTTGTTGATTGGCTTGCCTAATTTCTTAGTTTGTACTAGTATTTCCCCATTCGAAAAACAATAGGGAGTCATAAATGGTTAGCATCACCGTATTAAGAATTAGATCTGATTGGTATGAGGTCAGTGGCAACGAGATTATGAGAACAATTTCTCATCCTTTAGGATATTCATGTTTACCCATGTGGGAAATTCATGGTAATCAAATTAACAGAGGTATGGGGCATCCTGATGGTTATACCTGCGTTCCTCATTGGGAAATTCAAAGTGATGGAGTTTATCGAACAGCTTTTCATCCGCAAGGGATGAGTATTTTTCCTTGTAACACTCTCGAGTAATTAATAGAACAACTCTAGCCCCTGCTGGGAGTTTTTGTTACCCGAGTTTCAAGGCATGGGAGAGTAGGTCACTGCCAGGTCTTCCAAGCACAGACAGCAAAATATTTGTTCAAATATCACAGATTGTTCCAAATGACCCTGCTGCAAAGCAGGGTTTTTTGTTATTTACTTTTATGTTCTAATGATGATTTATCTTGTTCCAAGCATTTACTATGGTTAGTATCTGACTTAGATAGTGATTTATTTTGGTCGTGTTCATGAAACAAAAAATTCGTCTTTTCTCTTTATTGTCGATAGTTTTTGCGGTTCTCCTTATTGCCATCACCCCTTCTTATTCTCAAACGTGTAAAATTGATAAAGTTGAAAATGGTGATTTTGAAATCAAGGATGCCAAAATTGCAGACGAGATTCTGCGACTGATTCGGTCCCAAGATGCGGATAATGCAGAAAACTTATCATCGGTAAATGCAAATATTTTAAAAGTAGATATTAATAACGATGGACAGGAAGAATATGTCGTTTCATCTTTGGAAGGGACCGGGCATTATTTGAATTGGAGTGCTTACACGCTGGATGGAAAAATAGTACCTGATAGTTTTTGGGGTAAGGATAGAGGTATTACTGAAAGTTTTTTAAATGCAGGTGCTGGTTCATCAACTGATATATGGATAACAACGGTTTGTGGTAAAAACTATTTTGGATACAGTCATCATGATGGTTCTCAGCAGCTCTATTTAATTGATTCCGGAATAAGTAAAGCCTGCACCCCAGAATGGATAAACTATTACAAAACTAGTAGTGATATAACAGATCAATGGTCATCTTTTTGTGGGACGTCATTTGCCCAGTACGATCCCACAAAATCCCGAGACGAACTGATAGGATATTATTCGGTGAGTGATGCATGTTCATTTCATGATGGCTATGATGAAGATGCGTTGCAGCCACAAATCATTATCCGCCCATATCAAGATAAAGATTTATCTGTGACGATAATTTCGGCTTGGTGCAGCCATAGTGGGCAAACGGAACAAAATATAGTCGCAGGAGTTGCGACTTATGATCCGCAACATGGATTTTTGATTGAAAAGCCTTTATTAAATGTCACTTCACCTAAAGATAAAGAGGATTCACAAAAAATTTATCTGGTTCCTGAAAGAAAACGGCTTGTGTTAGAGGCTATCACCCCTGGTGCCATTAGAAATGCATCATGGAATTACTCTCAGCGTAAAGATATCCCAAGGAAATACGATTAGTCCCCATAGTTATGCGGATATGTGCAATATTTTCTGGGGAGGGGGAAATATTATTTGAGATAATTTATAATTGCCAACAATACGCAATTTCACGAAATTTTGCGTTGCCAATTGTGGCAATTTGGAGTGCGTTATCCATGACATGGCCACCCATCCTGTCATAGGGCGTATCATCACTTATAATCTTTTGGACTGCGAACCGCACATTTCTGCGCTTCCGTTTCTCAAATACGTCCATGTATTCTGCGATACGGTTCTCGAAAAGTGCGGTTCTCGTCACAAAATCTGTCAATTGATGTCACGCCCTAGAAAGCACGGCCTTTTTTATTGTCTTCCAAAACCCACAGATAAATGCGTGTGTAACCTTCACGTTTCAAACAGTCACATGCATGGCGGAACAACGCTGTTCCGACACCTAACCGGTAAAATTGCCCCAAGGTATAAATCAGGGTGATTTCACCACATGCGGTGAGCCCGTGAGGATTCGGATGAGGAATTGGATTCAGTGGCGGGCCAAAACTCACAATACCTGCCGGAGCCGTGTTATAGGTGGCGATCCAGACAATGCTTCCGTCGCCCAGATGTTTTTTCCAGTTTTCAGTGCGTTGGCGGATATCCAAACTTTCAAGGAACGACGATGGAAGCAAATCTGCATATCCATCTCTCCACCCTGCGATATGAAGTTGGGCGACTGTCAGGGCATCATCGGGCGTTGCTTGTCGTAGCTCAATCATCAGATTGGTTTCTCTTTTTATTGTCCTGCTGTTTATGGCTTCCCATCGTACTCGACGGAGTTGGATAAAGCGTTGAGATGATTCATACTCGTGTCGTCTATTCAGCAAGAAGGAGGACACAATGCAAGACCTATTCTCGAACGCTCTATCCAGTTTGGTATCAAAACACATAAAACTTTCGCCATCAAGACGCGAAACGCTGACGTGGTTAGCTTTTCTGATGATACAACAGGGAACGATATGCCTGTGGAGACTTGCGGCCTATGTGAAGACAGACGCTCACACAGCATCGGTGCGCCGCCGTTTTTATCGGTTCTTCCAGTTTGAGAAACTGGAGGTTGGGCTGATTGCGCGGGTTATCATCGATGTGTTGCATCTGTTGGAGAATTGGCGCTCGCTTGTTCCGGTCGCCCGCAACAAGCCCTTGATCGATATCGTTGCAGATGGACGATGGTCGGTGTTTGCTCTGGGGTTCTGTACTCTCCGAAAAATGATCTCTGCGGCACATCCCGATCACGTCATCATCTTCCTCAGACAGCTCATCTCCCCAAACCTACCAACTAACTCTTTGAAATATATACCGTTCTAAATCAGAGTCGAGTGCAATGGGCGGGGACTAAACGATTAGGCATACGCGAAAGCAATGATGAAAGATTTTTCTGTGCCAGCTTTGGATGCTATTGTCAGAAAGTTTAATCTCCGGTACTATGAGCCCGTTGCTGCACGTACGCGATTCGGCTTTCTTTTGTGGTCGGTGAAGTTGCGGATGATTTGCATAACGCACTTATCTTTCCTTCTTTCCTCTGCTCTGGGGATAACCGTTTTCTTGAGGGGGCTGTTCTTCGCCCGGTGGTACATGATAGTCAAACTTCAGATCGTTTTTATATGCACAATACTATGTTTTGTGATGTCCTGTGTGCCCAGCGCAGGGGCCTCGACCTTGGTGGTGTCGGATTCTGGGGATCCTGTAAGTCAGGAATTAAAGGGGGCATCGCCAAATGTTGAAAACGCAGCCCCCGTAAATCTTTCTACTCAACAGCCATCAAGTTGTCTTCCGGATTCGGCCACAGAAAAGCCTGTGTTGCGCATCGCGGCGGGCGATATATTATCTCGCAAAATGATCGAATGGGCAGGATTATATGGGTACAACCTGTCTTGGGAAATTCCGGAGTTGCGTGCGGACGGAAGCTTAACCTCTTCGAAAGGTTTTGGTGACACATTAACGGACTTTAAGCGGGCGATGGACGTAAATGGCATTACGTTTGATGTTATTGTGTATGAAAATTGCGTGGTCCGTATCGTGGAGGTTAAGTAAGTGTCATGAAAAAGAAGATTTTAACAGTTTCTCTTGTGGCGCTGTTGTGCGGATGCACATCCCAGATGATCGAGCCGGAGCGGCAAGGGGTCAAGATGGTTGATCATTCCGCCTCTCAAGCGTTCGGACAGTTGCAAAAAGGAGCGGCGACCCCTACCGATCAGTTGCCGTCTTTGAAATATGTACCAAATTCTTGGTTGCCTGTGACAAAAGTGGATGCGGCATCTCCGGCTGCAGAGGCTGCATTGGGGCGTATGGTAGCTGTAAACCGTAGTTTTTCGAGCCTTTCGGATGTCGCTTATTATTTAGCCAGTTTAACGGGAGTTCAGGTTAATATTGCTTCGAATGTGAATGGGGGGAGCGCGAGTTCCTCTGCAACGGCCACGTCCCCATCGTCGACTCCGATGTCACCCCCTTCGCTTCCAATGGGAGCATCCGCATCGTCTGAAAAGTCCACAACGGCGGGATCTGCGTTACCAACATCGATTGTGTATAGTGGAAATTTGTCGGGACTTCTGGATTTGGTAACGTCGCGCTATGGTATTTATTGGGAATGGGATGGTGGCAGTGTTAATTTGTTCAAGACCAAAACAAAAACCTTCCGTTTGGCCGCTTTGCCCGGAGACACGAGTTTAAGTTCTGTGGTTACCAGCAAGTCCAGCGGAGCGGAATCCTCTAGTTCTGGATCTTCGGGGTCTGGCTCGGGAACGTCGGACTCGTCTTCTTCGAAATCCGAAATGGAAACAGGGGTAAAATTCTCGGGCATGTCCGTATGGAATGGAATAAAAGAAAATATCCAGCAAATGTTGTCGCCAGCAGGGCGTTTGTCTGTAACCCCTGCAACCGGAACGATTGCGGTCGATGATACGCCTGTCGTGTTGGATCGGGTTGGAAAATTTATCGAGGAACAAAATATTGCCCTGTCCCGCCAGGTCGTCATTAATGTGCGGGTTTTATCCGTCCATCTGACAAACTCAAAAGATTATGGAATTAACTGGGATGCGGTTTATAAGAGCGTTGGTAGCGAGGTAGGGGTTGCTCTTGCGAATCCGTTCGCTGGTACAGATGGATCCAGTAAGTTGACGTTAAGTGTTCTTGCGGGAAGTCCTTGGAATGGGACTCAGGCAATTATTGATGCGTTGTCTCAACAAGGGCATGTGTCCCAGATGACATCGGCATCGGTTGTGACTCTGAATAACCAACCAGCTCCGATTCAGGTCGGTCGTCAAATTGGTTATTTGGCATCGAGTACAACGACATTGGATTCAAATGGAGGGGCAAGTTCTATTTCTTTAACCCCCGGACAAGTGACAACCGGTTACAGCATGAGTGTGTTGCCACATATTCTGGATAACAAAAGGTTGATGCTCCAATATTCCGGAGATTTATCCTCTTTGAACGATATGGGGAAAATTACATCCGGAACCTCCACGATCCAGACGCCGGATGTCGATGTGCGGAGTTTCCTGCAACGTGTTATTTTGAACAGTGGCGAGGTGTTGGTGGTCTCCGGTTTCGAACAGTTCAATTTATCGGCTGATAGCAAAGGGGTTGGACATTCCGAAAATGCTTTGTTGGGGGGGGGGGGATGAGTGCATCCAATGGGAAGGATATCATTGTTGTGCTGGTCCAGCCCGTTCTGTTGAATGGAAATAAATAATGGTTTCACATACTTTTACTGTAGATGGGATGATATTTATTTCCGGGCTTTTCTGGTACCCGCTTGCGGGGACCAGTCAGTCAGAAAGAGCCCAGGAAATAAAATCGCTTGCGAAGGAACAGGATTTTGACCTGTATATTCTTCGTTCGACCTCTACGTATTATGTAGGATTTGCCCATAGTGATGGTCAGGCCAGAATTGGTGTTTCATCTGCTGCGGCGGTTGTATCCAAAACATTGGAACTTGAATCGTCAGCCCGCGAATTTATTTTTGTATCACCCTTGCCGGATGGGCATTGGATGTATGTTGCGCAACGGGATGGTGTTATTCTTCCGGATGCGGATAAATGTTTTCCGAATGAAGATGCCGCGAAGTCCAGACTTTTGGAAGATATCAGTCTGGGCGACTGGTCCTTAATTATTGCGCCGGACATTTGGGGCGTCACCGGATCAATCGAACGGGATTTTGTCGATATATTGCCGCAATCAGCTCAAGGGAAACGGCAAAGCCACAAGTGGTGGAAATTATCTCCGGTCAACCCGTATGATAACATCTTTGCCCATGGAAAAAAAATTTTGATTGGCTTGGTGATTGTTGCGGTTTGTCTCACAGGGTGGGCGTATTATAAGAAAAAGTTGGATATGGAAGCTTTGGAAGAAGCGCGTCGTTTGGCTAATCTGGCCCCCCCGCCTCCCCCCCCCCCCGCCGGAACATCCCTGGAAAAGTAAGCCGGATCCGGTTGCATTGGTCCGTTTGTGTACACAGACGTTCTTAACCGTACCTGTATCCCCTGGAAACTGGGATATCACGGGGATTACATGTGATGGCAAGTTTCTGAACGTATCGTGGCGAGCCCGTGCCTATGGATGGATTGATCATATTCTACAAGCCGTTCCGCAAGTGTCTATTTCCGGAGAAGGCAAGGTTGCGAGTTTGTCGGTTTCCCTTCCATCGTTAACGATTGGGAAAGATGAGCCTGTTATCGTGGGAAGGCAAAGGGTGCTGGAAATGTATTCTTTGGCTCAGCGGCATGGATTTTCTTTGCTTGTGACACCGGTTGCGGTTCAAACCCCTCCGCCGGGGCAGACTGGAGCAAATCTTCCCGTGATTGATTGGGGAGAGATGTCATGGTCGGTTAAGGGAACGTTAGAGCCATTGATGGTTATTCAAGTCTTGGACGGGCCAGGTTTCAGGATTGATGCTATGGATGCTGTTTGGAACGAAGGACAAATAGTGTGGAGTTTGGAAGGAAAACAATATGTTAAGCCGTAAGAATATAGTCAGTCTGTTTGCCGTGGCGTCTGTTGTGTTGCTTTTGGTGACCGAGGTGCGTGCTGCGGAGGAAGGGGCGGCGTCTTTAAATACAGAGCCGCCAGTGATTTTGACCAATGATGGCACCCATGATGGTAATGGGTCTGCGACGGCCCCTGTAACCGAATCCGCGACGGCCTCTGCTGGGCAAGAGGCTCCTGCTGTCTCTTCTGTTCCGGTCCAGTCTGCCACATCACCAGCAACAGCGTCTATAACGCCGCCTGCTACATCACCTGCTGTGGCTGTTGGCGCGGCTCCTGCGGTTGCAACGCCGGCGCTGCCTGCGGAAACCGTGAACACCCCCCCCGTTGGACCGGGCGAAGTTGGCAAACAGGTTGTCGAGATTAACGAGCGTATGGCCCTTTTGTCTGCGCAGTTGGCTGAGTTGGAGTTAAAGGCCAAGATTGCGGTGAAGGTAGAAGAGATCAACAGTATTGGTAAGAAAGATAAAACCGAGGAGAAAAAATCTCCGGAGCTTGTGTCCCCTTTTGGTCAAGGATTTATGAATCAAGGGCCCAACATGATGGCACCGTCTCAACCTGCGAACGTTGTTCTTCCAAAACAGGGATCCAGTGCAAGTAAGGCAATACCGGTCATCCAGTCTATTGAAGGAGTGGATGGTCATTTAAAAGCCATTTTACGCGTCAGCGGACAGGGAACAAAAACGGTTCGTGTTGGTCAGACGGTAGCGGGATGGGTGGTGCGTGACATCCGTATTGACGGTGTTACCGTACAAAAAGGGAAAATTGTTCAAGACTTGTATTTTAGCGATTCGTCCGGAATGGGAGGGGGGGCGTCTGATGAAAAAGAGACTCTGTCCCAAAGTCCCGTATCCGGTTCCAATATGTTTGGGGGGGCGTCTCCGGCATCTATGGGGATAGAACCTCTCACTCTTAAGTAAGAATTAAATAAAAGTCATTAGATTGGAAACGTCAGAAAACGTAGAAAATCTAAAAAGGAAAAAATATGAGAGTGTTGACAGCCAAGGGAGGGGAGTTCCAGGTCTCGGACGAGATGCGAAACATGCTCGCCTTGCTTGATGATGGACGATTGATTATCTCGAAAACATACGCAACCAATCCGCATGTTCGCGGATTTATCAGTCGTTTGAACCGGTTGAATTTTGCGCATACGATCCATCATGCCGATTTATCGGTGGTTCTCGGGTACTATTCCGAGTCGGAAGTAAAAGAAAAACATTCGGATATGCAGGTTGCAGCGCGGTCATTGTTTGAATTGGCTGTGCAGATGCGGGCTTCGGATATTCATATCCGTGTCAGTAAAAAATACAGGGCGCAGATTTTTTTCCGGGTACATAACGATCTGGAGTTTGTGGAAGAGCACCCATTCGATTATGGCGATAAATTGTGTTCAACTGTGTATCAGGCGATGGCCGATGTCTCGGATTCTACGTTTGAACAAATGTCGCGTCAGGATGCCCGAATTTCCGAGAAAAGCAAACTTCCAAGCAAGCTTGACGGTATCCGTATTGCCACCACGCCGCAGGTCGATGGGTATATCATGGTTCTGCGTTTGCTTTACAATGATACAAGTGATGATCTGGATTTAAAGCGATTGGGATATGCCCAAGAGCAAATTGACGCCATCGAATATATGAAGAAGCGCCCAACCGGTGTGATTGTGATTGGTGGGCCAACCGGATCCGGGAAGTCGACCACTCTGCAACGTGTTTTGAGCGCTATTATCAAGGAAACACAGGGGCGCAAACATATTATCACGGTGGAAGATCCACCGGAATATCCAATTCGTGGTGCGGTTCAGACTCCTGTTGCCAATGCGCATACCGAGGAAGAGCGTTCTCGTGAGTTCCAAAAAGCGATTAAGGCCTCTATGCGTCTTGATCCGGATATTATCATGCTGTCCGAGGTGCGGGATAATCCTACGGCACGCTTGGTTGTTCAGGCTGCGATGACGGGGCACCAGGTGTGGACAACGGTGCACGCCAATAGTGAGTTGGCCATTATCGATCGCTTGCGTGATTTGGGTGTTCATCAGGATTTGTTGTGCGATCCGACCATTATATCCGGTTTGATTTGTCAAAGGTTGGTCAAGAGCCTATGCCCGCATTGCAAGATCCCCTTTATGGAACGCGCTACGATGTATAACGAGCGTGATGTTCGCCGTTTGATGACGGTTTTGAATGTTGAACAGGTCTATGTACAGGGTGAAGGTTGTGCCGAATGCCGTGGATCTGGTGTCTCCGGACGTACGGTGGTTGCTGAAGCGGTGGTCACAGATAATAAATTGATGGGTTTGGTCAAGATTGGAGACCGTTTGGGGGCGTTACATTATGTGCGTCACGAATTGGGATGCATTTCAATGTTGGGGCACGCTATCCAGAAAATTAACGAGGGATCTGTTGATCCTTTCCAGGCAGAAGATGTGGTAGGAGCGCTCGATCTGTGGGTATCCGAGGGAGAGATTCCGCATGGTCTGCCCACAGTAGATCACGGTGGATGATATGACCGAGCTGGAAAGGAATATCAACCGTTATTTATTCCGTATGGGTACGGCGACACGTCGTCGTTTGTGGTTGAAATTGGCGAAGCTTCTCTCGAACGGTGTTCCTATTATGGATGCGTTGGGGTCGATGAACGAGCGTCGTATCGCCAGTAATGGAAAGAATGACGGCGTTTCGATTGCCTTAACCAGTTGGATGGATAGCATCCGGAATGGTAATCGCTTGTCGGATGCGATTAAAAATTGGGTTGATAGCGATGAGCAAATGCTGATTGCTGCGGGGGAGCAGTCCGGATCGTTGCATCTGGCGTTGGAATCGGTTTCAGAAATCATGGAGTCGAAGAAAAAAATCAGATCCGCAGTTATCGGTGGATTGGCCTATCCATTGTTGATGCTGATTATTGCCTTCGCCGTTTTAATTATGTTCAGTTACAAGATTATTCCAGAATTTTCGGCCATTGTTCCGGATGATAAATGGCATGGTATCGCCCGGGTTATTATTGATTTTGCCAATTTTTCCCGACAATGGATGTGGTTGATTGTGTTGATCATTGTTGGCGGAATTTTCTCGTTCTTTGCTTCTCTGCCGCGATGGACTGGGGGGATGCGTATACAATTGGATCGTTACGCGCCTTATAGCATCTATCGTGTGATGCAGGGCGGAACATGGATGATCAGTTTTGCGGCATTGGTGGCGGCAGGGGTGCGGGTGGAAAATGCATTGCAGTATCTGGCCCGCGATGCATCTCCGTGGTTACGCGTGCGCACAAATGCCTGTTTGAGCGGGATGCGGTCTGGACTTAATGTCGGGGATGCTTTGGCAAAATCAGGATATGGATTTCCCGATGTAGAGATTATTGACGATTTGGGTGTATACTCAAAATTGTCGGGTTTTGATGCTGCGGCGGCCATTCTTGGAAAAGAATGGATTGTCGAGAGTGTCGAGCGAATTCAGGGGATGATGAAAGTCGTCTTCGGTGTCAGTGTTCTATCTGTTGGGCTTTTTATCGCTTTTATGGTGGGGGGGCTTATCGGAATGGAATTGCAAATGGCTGCCATTATGCAAAGTTCTTATAAATAAACTACGCAACATCTCTAAGGAGGAGATTTAATATGACATATAACAATCAGGATATCAGCAACGCTGTGCCGTACACAACAACATCCGAGTCAGGTGTGACTCTGATGGAGATGATTGCGGCTCTGGCGATTATTGCGGTGATTATTGTTGGATCTTTGGCACTCTATACGGCCGCAACATCCAGCCAATCATCCACACAATTGGTATCGGATGTGACCGCAGTACGTTCAGCCGTAAAACAACTTTATCTGGGGCAGGGAAGTTATGGCACTGGTAGTTTGGCCACTACATTGATCGCGGCTAAACGCTTGCCAACAACAATTAAGAGTGATGGGGGAACGCCGCCAGCATTAACCCACCAATCAGGGAGTGCCGTTACTGTTACAGGGGCAGGGGCTACCTTTACGGTGAAAGTGGGATCGGTTGCTCCGGATGTATGTATCCCCTTGTTGACCAATACGGATGGGTGGACAAGTATTACAGTTGGATCGACAACTCTGACATCCCTTCCAGCAAGTCCCTCAACAGCCGCAACAACTTGCGGAGCAGCCGCCGCTGATATGACGTTCACGAGTAATTAAGTGATTTTGCAGCAGGGGGAGCGTATCCCCCTGCTCTTTTTTAAGTGAAAGAGATATCATTTTCTATCGGGGAGCGCGTGTTTATGGGAGCAAAGTCTTCGTTTCAGAGTCGAAGAGATGCCGGGGTGACCCTGATGGAGATGATTGCAGCCTTGGCTATTATATCGATTATTGTTGTGGGAGCTTTGGCTCTTTACGAATCTGCACGGTCATCGGAAGAGGCAACGCAACTTATATCCGATGCTATGGCAGTTCAAACGGCCGTCAGGAATGTGTACATGGGGCAGCAGAATTATGGTGATGACTCTGATGCGTTACAAATGCTTATGTGGCGATCGAAGAAACTTCCAACGACCATCAAAGGAAAAATAGATTCCTCTGGAAAAGTGTCGTTGACGCATCATCTTGGTGGTAAACTTGCTTTATCCGCGATGCATGAGCGTTTTGTTATTATATTTTCCGGTGTTCCTTCGGACGTATGCATCCCGGTCTTGTCTATGACGGGAAGTGATTGGGAAGAGGTAACAATCGGGAATGATACGGATGGGGTATTGAACGAATTTCCTCCGGGATATTTCCCTCTTTCTCCGCGGGAGGCAGAAGGATATTGTGTGTCGTCAGATTCTCTGGAAATTGGGTTTTATAGCAAGCAATATAGCCCCCGTTAAAGGAATGATATGATAGATAATAATGAGGAGTTATAAATTTTATGCTGGCAGATATTGATCCACAAGACATTTATCTTGGAAAATCAGAATTTTGGATTTCAGGAATTTCGGGGGAGTACGATCTATCTCCGGCTCCGGATCATTGTCTGGATGAATTAAAAGAGTTGCGGGTGTTATGCGTGAAAAGCATGTCGGAAATTCCCCGTGAAGAATTTACGATCCGTCACAAGGAAAAATCCTATCGGGTCTCTGTGTTGAATAGTTTGTCAGACCAGATTTTTGTGTTGCGCTGTATGTCATCGTCTGTACCGGCTTTGGATTCCCTGAATATTTATCCGGGCTATGTGAATTATCTGATGCGGCCTGCCTTATCGGGCCTGATTGTGGTGGCAGGAGCTTTCGGGCAGGGAAAAACAACAACCGCATCCGCGATAGTAGCATCCCGTCTTTCCAAATTCGGGGGGGTGGCGATTACGATTGAAGATCCTCCGGAATTGCCATTGGAAGGAAAGCATGGGCCGGGCATTTGTTACCAGACATGGGTGAATCAGGGCGAGTTCGGTGATGCGTGCCGGAAAACCGCGCGCTATGCCCCGAATATTATTTTTCTGGGGGAGGTTCGGGATGCGGAAACCGCATCGGAAGCTCTGCGGGCGTCCATCAACGGGCGTCTTGTGATCTGTACAACGCACGCAGATTCGGTTCCAACGGCGATTGAACGTCTTTATTCCCTGGCCAATGGAACGGCTGGAAACTCGGAAGATACGGCCAGTTTGCTATCGAGCGGCTTGTTATGTGTTGTTCACCAGAAATTGGAAGGAAAAATCAAACGTCCCAAAATAGAATTTTTATGGATGGGGGATAATGAAAATCAAGGGGTTCGCAATACGATCCGCCTCAGACGTTTCGATCAGGTCGGAAGTGAAATTACGTTGCAATTGAACCGGATGTTGATGGGGGCCCGTCCAACCCCGCTTCAAGCAGCGCTTCAGGGGCAGAATGAGTCCGATCCGGAGCGGCGGGTAGGTCCCCGCGAAGGCTAAGGGGGATGATGTAGAGGGGATGAAAGTAAAATAGATGGTACCTGTCTGGATTGCGTTGTTATTTCTTTCCTTTGTCAGTCTTTTTCTGGCAATTGATCTTCCACGACAAAAAATTCAATATGATATGGTGAAAACAGCCCATGACGTGACGTCTTTTTGGGCTTATCGTAAAGGAATCATTGATTATTTAGATGCGAATCCGGGTATAACGGGGCACGTGAATGAAGCATTGGTTGCTGCGTATTGGCCACGCGGTTATACTTATGACCCGACACTCTGGTCAAACTATGTGGATCCTGCGGATCAAAAATTATACATTTTTTCACTTTCTCCGCCTAATAATGGGATGTTGAGCGCTCTGGCAAACCGTTACACCGCGTCTTTCTTTGTTGGAACCAAGAATTCTGCGGGGAATTTTGTCTCTTTTAACGGAAAAGTAAATTTTGCACTTCCCGTAGCCGCATCAATCGGGAGTGGCGTTGTAGTGATGATAGGAAGGTAATTTTATGGAAGATACGGATTTTCTGAACAAATTATTGTCTGTTCTGGAGACAGAAAACATGTATTCCGATTTTCTCTTGGAGTCGGGGGGGCCGGTCATGGTCCGTGGCTATGATGGATGGGTGCAGGCGCCATTAGAGACGATTCCGTCCAAAGAAGCGATTGGTCAATTTATTGAAATGATGGATCCGTCATGGCGCGATACCATTCACAGGGGCGCGATTAATCGGCCCTTAAGTCTTCAGACTTGCCGATTGCGGATTAATGCCTATATGGCGTCCGGTGGAACAAAATTGATGGCATCCATTCGCCGGATCCCCAAAACTCCGCCGACGCTCCAGCAATTGGGGTTGCCAAACGGGGTGCGGTTATTGTTGGAGAATCCAAAAGGCATTATTCTGATTTCGGGCGCAACAGGCGCTGGGAAAACGACGACCATGGCGTCCATGGTTGATATGATCAACGAAATGCGGAAAGCGCATATCGTGACGATTGAAGATCCGATCGAATATGTGTTCGAACGGAAAAATTCTATTTTCTCGCAGCGTGAGATCGGGGTGGATTGCGGAAGTTTTGCCGAAGGGGTGCGGGATGCCATGCGTCAGCGCCCGAATGTGATCGTGATCGGAGAAATCCGTGACCGTGAAACGGCCGAACAAGCGTTGCTTGCCGGAGAATCCGGACATTTGGTGATCGGGACCTTCCATGCCAGTTCCGCGTGTGGAACGATTTCCAAGATGATGGGATTTTTCGGGGGGGATGAACGGGCCTCCAAATTACAGGTTTTGTCGGAAAGTCTGGTGGGCGTGATCAACCAATCCTTGATTCCCAAAGTGTCGAAAGATGGGTATGCGTTGGCGGTTGACTTTTTGGCGAACCACAAACGTCAATATTCCAAAGTTCTGGGTGAGATTGATAAAGTCCAAAGTCTCCTCAGTCGGGCCGAGGATGGGGTGTCCATTTCTTTGGGCCAATCAATTTTGAATCTGGTCTCCAGCGGTGTCGTGAATATTTCGGATGCGGGCAAAGTTGTGTATGGCAACTCGGTCGTGTATGATAGAATTAGACAGTTCCAATCGGGAAGCTGATGGGGCGTAGAGGATAAGGTGTACGACATGGGGAATAAAATAACCGGAAAACTACTACGGCAGGCTGGTTTTACCCTGATGGAAATGATCGCTGCGATGGTGGTGATGGGAGCTGTGATGGTCGGGGTTTATTCCTTATCCGTGGAATCTTTAAATAACACCAAAGCTTCTGTTTTAGCACTACACCTCCGGACGGTGGGGGATGCAGCAAACCAGTATATCAAAGCCAATACAAGCACGATTATGACCTATTTAAATGGCAATCCGACAACACCCTACCTGATTAAGATCAGTGATCTGACCACGGGGGGGTATTTGCCATCGGGCTACGCGTTGAAAAATGGTGAAGGGCAGGCGGCCTGCGCGCTGGTCCTGAAACAGGGAAGTAATCTGAACGCCTTGGTTGTAACCGAAGGTGGAAATGCAATTGATGATTTGACCCTCGGGCAGATTGCGGCCACAATCGGTGGTGCGGGGGGGGGCAGTTTATACCTCGGCGGCCACAACGGTGAAAGGGGCTATGGGAGGATGGTCTTTCCCGATCGGCAATTTTGCCAATCCGAATGATAAAGGCCAAAAATGTGATGGAACGGGGGGGGGGGCCGTGTCTGTGGGGACGGGGCACCCGATGATGGCGTTGTGGTTGACCGAAGGAAATGCAGATGCAGCAACGTTGTATCGGGATACTGTACCCGGAAACGAATCACTGAATACGATGAATACGCCGATTATTATGGGTAACGGCCCCGCGGTCAAAAAGACAGAAGGAAGTGCATGTGGTGGAACCAGCGATCCTTTAGGGGCAATTGCCAGGGATCCGGGTGGGGCGGTGTTATCCTGTGTGACAGGAAACACATGGCAGAAATCGGGAAGTATGTTCTGGCGCGATCCTGTCCCGACGTTTGCGTTGTTGCCTGCGACGGATCTGAATGGATCTGTACGGATGACGCAGGATACGGGACGGGCCTTTATGCGGGATAGCACTGCCGCCCCCCCCCCCGGATGGCGGGCTTTGGCCGTCGATCAGAATGGCAATATGACCGTACAGAATAATTTAACGGTGGGAGGCGGTCTCGACGTAACGGGGAGCTCTACGGTAGGGGGAAACTCTACGGTAGGGGGAAACTCTACGGTAGGAGGAAACTCTACGGTAGGGGGAAACTCTACGGTAGGAGGAGATCTCAGTGCTGCGGCGGGGCGGGTTGTGGCCTCCCGCAATGGAATTGGTGGATATGTTCGGCTTTCTGATCCGACAAACACCTGGCACGCAGACATGCAATATAATTCGGGTGGTTTGGAAGTCAGAAATAATGCGGGCACCCAAGTATCCTCTACGGACTACAGTGGGAATTTCTCGTCAAGAGGAAATATTAATGCCGGATGGGATGTTAATGCAACAAATGGATTAACTGCGGGTGGACGAATTACGACCAATGAGTTTGTCCAGATTAATGGAACAGCAACCCTCGGAGACGTATGTTCCCCTAACGGTCTTTTAGCAAGAAGCCCAACAGGGATTCTATTATCCTGTCAATCCAGCGTATGGAAGATGGCACAAGGCGGGGGTGAGCCGACCTATGTCCCATGGCCAGCTCGTTACACGGGAGGGCAGGTTTATAGGGGGTATTTGGTTTTTTGTCCTAATGGGGAATATGTTAGGGGTTATATGTTAAACATCCCTCCTGCAAAAGCGGACTTCTTGGGAGGGTTTAGGTCTGATATTGTTCCTTATCGCCAGGGGTGCAGTGCTTTTTCAGCAGTGGGGGCCACTTGTTACAATGTGTACACCCCAGGGCAATGGGACAACTGGAATTGGGCACGCAACTATGATTTTGGAGGAGCTCTCGTTTGCAGCAGATAAGGCTGTGCCGTGTCAGATGAAATTTCGTTCAGTTCATAACCGAAAAATATCCCTCTTCTCACCAAAAACCCTACCCTTGCAGGCGCTGGATGTGAATTTTGAGCGGCTGGATTCTTTTTAGAATATCCGGTAGAATTAAAAATGCCTTGGAATAGGCGTATTTAATAAATTTATAAGCATAAAAACCTCAGGGGATGACAATCATCATGGACGATCTATCACACCACACCGCGGAATCCGTGCCAAAACCAGCACCAATGGCCTCGAAGGCCAAGATTCCGGTCTTCCATATCAATTACGACGGCCAACACGGGGCTGTGTTCCGCCTGCATCTTCTGAACGTGCTCTTGAATATTGTGACCTTGGGGATTTACTCCTTCTGGGGAAAAACCCGCATCCGTCGTTATATCACCTCCCATATATCTCTTGCCAATGACCAATTCGAATATACGGGGACGGGAAAAGAACTGTTTTTCGGAGCGCTAAAAGCTCTGATCATTTTTGTACCCTTGGCGATTGCCATGAATATTCCGTTTGTGAATCTTCTGGCGCTTCCTGTCTTTCTGGGCGTGATCTCTTTGGCCATTTATCTGGCCATGCGGTACAGATTATCGCGCACACGCTGGCGCGGAATCCGCTTTTCTCTGGGCGGCAGCATCAAAGAATACCTGGTTTTGTCAATCAAACGTACCCTGATCAATATTGTGACATTGGGATGGAAAATTCCGTCATCCGATATCATGAAATGGTCCTATATCGCCAATCATATGCAATACGGAACCGTAAATTTTTCCTACGAAGGCGATGCGTCCCGATTGAGAAAAATCCATCTGATCACACTTGGCATTCTTGTGGCTGTCATCATGATTCCGGTTATCGCAGGAGCCGTTTCAGGAGCGCAGAAAATAATCCAGGCAAAAGAACATCCCCAGATGGTCACGCAATCATTGGAAAACGGCCAAGTATCAACGGCCACCTCCGTAGAAAATGGGGATTCATATCAATCTGTATCCCAAGAAGATCTTCATAAAAAACATATGAAGGAAGAGGATATCGTTTTATTGGTGCTTGCTTTCTATCTTGCACTGGCCATCGGGATCGGAGCCCGCCTGTGGTATCACGCCGCGCTGTGGCATGAAAAATTCCGCGGGTTGCGTTTGGGGGATCTCCGGTTTAAATGCGATGTAACCGGCAAAGGCTTGCTCAAGCTTCATGCGGTCAATATCCTGATCATTCTCTTTTCCTTGGGATTGGCAAAACCGATCGCGCTCAACCGTGTGGCGCGGTATTACACCCGCAACATCCGGATTGGCGGTGATATCAATGCGCTGACCGCGAAACAATCGACCGCATCGCTGAAATCCGGAATGGGGGATGCACTGGCGGCCGATGTCGGATTTGATTTGGGACTCTAATATTGACCGATACATCCCCTCCTCGTTCTGTTCCTCCCCGTTTTCATGACGGCATCCAATCATCGCCGCATTGGGTCGAGGTGGTCACAGGGGAGGAGGGGATTACTCTGTACAAAGAATCGGACATCTTTGCCCGATATCCCTACTCCGAAATCTTTGTCCGCAGCGATTGGAGCGATTGCAACGGGGCCATTTTCGGTTTTAACGATCATCCGGATGCAGGTCTGTCCATCAACCAGAAAGACCTGTTTTGTCGCATACAAAGCCGTCTTCACGCCCAAAAAAGAGCCAGCTATCGCATTCCATTGCACACGCCCCACCTGATCGCTATCGCGATCCTGAGTGGCGCAGCATTATATTTCTCTCTTCCCCTGCTCTCCGTTCTCTCGGGATCCGTGGCACACATGGTCCCCCTTTCCGCAGAAAAACGTCTGGGCGACTGGGCCTTGACCGCCATGGAAAAAGACTTTCCTGTGTGCACGGACAAAGAGGCCGTGGCGTCTCTGCAAAAAATTTCCAATCGGCTGAGTCTGGCCAGCGGCGACACGGCTCTCGTCCCCGACATCCATCTGTACAAAACATCGCTTGTAAATGCTTTTACCTTACCCGGGCAAAAGATGGCGGTTCTCGGCGGGTTCCTACAGAATGCCACGTCTGAAAACGAAATTGCCGGAGTTCTGGCCCATGAAATGGGACATATGGCCAAACGAGATGCTTTGGAAGCCTTTGTGGAATCGCAAGGGATCAGCGTGCTGGCCGCGATGATCGGCGGATCCGGTGCCTATGGAGATGCGGCAAAAACAGCCGCTTTATTCCAAAGCCTGAGTTATTCCCGCAAAAAAGAATTCGCAGCCGATGCCTTTGGCGCAGATCTATTGACACGGGCCCATTATACAACCGCAGGATTATCGGATTTTCTGGAGAAATCAAAAAGCATAAACAATAACGGGATAAACAAAGTTCTGGAACACGTAGACATCCTGTCCACACACCCGAACACAGACGAACGCATTCGCCGGATCAAAGCTATGCCATCTCTGCGCGACTATACACCACAATTGACACAGGCAGAATTTTTACACCTGAAATCGGCTTGCGCGCCCGCTCCCCGCACCACCTCATTAAAGCGTTGATAACAATAATCCGACCGCTCCGGCCAGAATTAACAAGCTGGATGCTACTGATACATCATCATCAACACGCCGCAGGTAATTCAACAAAAACAACCAGCAGGGAGTCAAGGCCAGAACCAAGGCAGGCAAGGATGGATTCGGGGCCGCCGACAGGGATAAAACACTGGCCAGCATCATGCCCACCGTCCAAAACCCGCACCAGAATCCGCCCCACAACAAGGATCCATCCAAAAGCTTTGTTTGACGTCCTCCAACTGGTACCGGAATAACCGATACCCATGCAGCCACAGCGCAGACAGCAATCGACACAAATGTATAGGCCAACACAAATTGGTAATGATAATGGGTGCCCGACAGCACGTCTTTGGTCAGTGCATCCACCACACCAAACGTCAAGCCCACGGGCAAAACAGCCAGAAAACTATCCCAACTCACATCATTGTCACGGACTTTCTGGAAGGCAATACACACCAGGGTAAACGACGACACTGCCAAAACCACCTGAAACGGATTTTCCAACAAATCCGGACGTTCCATCGGACGCATCATCCACCATGTCAGATAGGCTGCGACCGATGATAATGGAATCATCATCGACGATACCCGTCCCGTTTTGCGATACGCCATGTAGAAAAACAGGATCATCCCGATCGCCGTCACCACGCCGTCCAGAACCGCCACGATATAAAATGCACGATCATCCGGCCATTTCATATACGGAAGGGCCGCCCCGATCATCAGGGCCGCGAATGTCGACCGCCATGCATTCAAGGGACGGGCCTGTAATTTAAACACACGATTGGATTCGGCCAAAGCCGCAGCACACACACTGGCGGCAATCGCCCATAAAAACCAAACCATACGCACCTAACCTTTTTTGGGGATCCCTCTGAAACTATCCATTCAGCATATAGTGAACGAGAATGCCGGCCCCATAGCCAAGGATCAGAATAGGGGTCCAGCGTAGATGGGACAAGAATGTATATTGCCCTTTCGAGGCCCCCATTAACGCAACACCGGCCGCAGACCCAATGGACAAAAGGCTGCCCCCCGTCCCAAGAGTTAAGGTGACCAACAACCAATCTGAATGCGCCATATCCGGATCCATATGCAAAACGGCAAACATCAATGGAATATTATCGACGACCGAGGATGCCGCCCCGATCACGATATTCGATATCCCTGCGCCCCAGCCGTCATACATAACCGTCGACAGATAATCCAGATGCCCCAGATACCCGATACCGGAAATACAAAAAATAACTCCGAAGAAAAACAACAAGGTATCCCACTCGGTTTCGTGCATCAGGGCAAAGACATCAAAACTTTCCTGACGTTGATCGGCGCGACCACGGAAAACATAGCTGCTGATAAACAACAGCCCCAGCCCCAGCATCATGCCCAGAAATGATGGCAATCCGAGAATTTGTTCGAATACAATGGCAAACACAATGGTCAATAACCCCAACGCAATCACCACCCGTGCCCCTGCTTTCATAGGGATTGCGACGCTCATCATGTCGGGTTTTGCTTTGGGCACAAAAAACGACATCACAAAAGCAGGAAGCAGAAAACACGCCAACGATGGCAAGAACAGCGCAAAAAACTCCAGAAAATTGACCTTACCGGCTTGCCACACCATCAAGGTCGTAATATCCCCAAAGGGCGAAAAAGCTCCACCCGCATTGGCTGCATTCACAATATTGACCATAAACAGCACCAACAACCGGACATTATCGCGGATCAACGCCATGACAATGGCCCCCATCACCAACGCGGTCGTCATGTTATCGGCAATCGGCGACAGAAAAAATGCCATTGCCCCCGTCAACCAGAACAAGGATTTGAAACTCAGACGCGCCTGAATCATTTTGCTGCGCAAGGCATCAAACACCTGCCGCTCCTCCAACGCACTGATATACGTCATCGCCGCCAACAAGAAGAGCAAAAGCCCCGCATATTCAGACAAGGTTTCACTGACGGCCTGATGCAAATCTTCTTCATCCATTCCTACGTCATGGACAACATAAGACACCAACGCCCAAATCAATGCTGCCGCAATCATCACAGGTTTGGATTTGCGCAATTCCATTTTCTCTTCCATCAAGACAAACAGATACGCGATAAAAAATAACCCGATCGCCAGATAGGACGCAGGATGGGTCAAGAGGGCCGACATCGGCGTTGCAACCTCTTCAACCGCATTGGCCGCTGTGCCCATATCCAGTGCCGACGCAAATCCGGTTCCTGCACAGATGACGGACACAAGGAAGAAAAGAGTACATGACATAATTGTTGGAACCATCATACAGGCCTCACTTATCTGGGGGAGTAATCAACACCCTCGGAGTATACGCGAATATTGGTAAAATATAAGAAAAAAATCGCCCGAGGTGGGTTCAGGTTTATGCTGCACTATCCTGATAAAAACTCTCGGCAACAATGGTTGGGTCTGGGTCGATCCGTTTGGTAATCTGGTTGATACTTTCGACCCGATTGCCAATAGAGCGGAGTCCCTCACTGACCATAGTTGCAGACCGTGCAATTTCCTGACTTGCAAAACCTTGTTGTTCGATTGCCGAAGCGATGGAATTGGTTGTCCCATTAATCGAATCAATGACTTCTTTCATCCCATCGACATCGGAAATTGTGCTGCCGACCGCGGAATTGATATTGTGTACCAAATTCACAATGCTTTGGGTCGCTTCGCTGGTTTCACTGGCCAATTTTTTCACTTCACTGGCGACGACCGAAAATCCTTTTCCGGCATCTCCTGCCCGCGCCGCCTCGATCGTGGCATTCAACGCCAACAAATTGGTTTGCTCGGCAATCCCTTTAATCAGAGCAATAATCTCGGTAATTTTTCCGGTGGTTTCTTCGAGAGTTTCGGCGGCCTGGGTTAAATGCGTTACTTTTGTTTCTGCGTCCTTGGTGTGGGTGGTCGCTTCTTGCACCTGACGATTGATTTCCTTGATGGAGGCCGAATTTTCTTCGGTGGCGGCTGCAATCGATTCAATACCTTGCGCGGCCGCGGAATTGGAATCCTCCGCCGAGCGATGCATGCCTCCTCCTACAATTTCCCGGATTACTTTCAACAACTGGACAATCGCATCATTCTTGCGACCGGAGGCTTCATTCGCCTTGTTGATAATCTGGGATGTCTGCAAAAAACTTCCCTGCATGCCGCGCTCGACAATTTTCCGATAGAAATGGTTCCGGCAAATGCTGTCTGTCGAATATTTGGCTTCGCGCACGAAGGCATCCGCCATGTCCACAAAATGATTGATCGCCAAACGGACATCTTCAATAGAGCCTGTTTTTTCCAAGGGATAGAACAAACGTTGCTCCATATCCCCTTTGGCCAGACGTGCACAAAAATCACGGATTTTCCGGAGGTTCTTGTCGGCAATCCCGATATAAACATGTCCGATCACATTGAGCGAGATGGTTATTCCCGCAATCACAATCAACCAGACACTTGAAAATCCCATAAACTGGAAGGCCACATTGATGACGGTCGACACCAATGCCAAAGCAAGGGTCAGCCTAGCTTTGGAGAGAGAAGATAAATTCGTCATAATCAATCCCTTTTTCTGCCAACAAATCCAATAAAAATTTATAAGCGGCTAACATGCCTTCTTTTCTGTTTGGGTAACTTGCCTCTAATTGCAACAATTGTGCATATAACGGCGACACAACATTTTCGATAATATCTTTATCTGGCACGCGGCGATTAGAGTGATACCCGACAATTTTGTGATTTTCATCAAACGAAGGTGTCACATGGGCAAACACCCAATAATAATCGTCATTCACTGTTTTGTTGACCACATAGCCAAAAATTTCACGGCCCATTTGAACGCGATCCCAAATTAATTTAAACACACAGCGCGGCATATTATAATGACGGATCAAGCTGTGGGGTTTTCCGAGAAGATCGACTTCCCGATACCCCGAGACGCTGCAAAAACACTGATTCACATACGTCATAATCCCCTTGAGATCGGTTTTACTGACAATAATTTCGTCGGGGGAGAAAAAAACCTCACGGTTGGAAAACTGAAGCTGGGCCATTCTCTTTATCAATATTTTGAAAGCTGTGGGAAAAACGCAGTCGAAATAACGCTATATGATTTATCTTTTTAGTGTACTTGCTTTAAAGCAAGAAGTCCAGATCCTATTTATGAACAGGTTGAGGGTGGCTGTTCAGTAAGGTGGCGCTACCAGATTCACCCGATTGTTCAGGCATACCTGTGATAATGGAAAAATGGTGGACCCAATCGGGAT
>CAZMZK010000004.1:0-10669 GCA_964570705.1 uncultured Micavibrio sp. | reverse complement strand
CGACCGCACGCGCAGGCGTGCTTCTTTACAGTTCGGTTCGATTCACCCGATTGTTCAGACATACCTGTGATAATGGAAAGATGGTGGACCCAATCGGGATCGACCGCACGCGCAGGCGTGCTTCTTTACAGTTCGGTTCGATTCACCCGATTGTTTAAACATACCTGTGACAATGGAAAAATGGTGGACCCAATCGGGATCGAACCGACGACCTCTTGCATGCCATGCAAGCGCTCTCCCAGCTGAGCTATGGGCCCTTCTCAAAAAGAAGATGGGGCTATGAATATTCAATTCACAGCCCCTAATCAAGTAGAATTTTCACATTTTCGATTATTTTTTCAAAGAATCGCGAATTTCCCGCAATAAAACGATGTCTTCCGGGGTTGGTGCAGGCGCATCAGACGTTGGCTCGTCTTTCTTTTTCAGTTTGTTGGTGCCTTTTACGACCCAGAACACGAACATGGACACCGCCAGAAAGTTAATAACAGCATTGATCATCACGCCATAGCTGATGACAGGTACCCCGGCTTCTTTGGCGGATTTCAGGCTGGAATAGACCTGATCTCCACCGCCGAGTTGTAGAAAATAGTTGGAAAAATCGACGCCAGACATCATCCATCCGACGATGGGCATAATGATATCGCTGACAGCCGAGTTTACAATGGCTGTAAACGCAGCCCCCATCACAATCCCGACAGCCATGTCAATCACGTTGCCACGGGCAATAAAATCCTTGAATTCTTTGAACATTCTCTCCTCCAGGGGACGTTTCTATCGTTGGAATAATGGCGTTATGGCATAAAAAAAGTGCCAAAGCAATCTTTGGCACTTCTGGAACGAAATAAACGAAATTTCATTGCTAATTACGGTTGCCCAGCAAATGCAGGATATTCTGGAACATCGCAATAAAGCTGATATAGAGGTTCAACGCCCCCAACCACGACATCCGGCTCATCAATTCCGGATCATTGCGGGGAGAATACATCTCTTTCATATTCTGGGTTTCAAAGGCGGTCAGACCGGCAAAAGCGATGATCGACACCACGCTGATCACATTTCCCATCAGACTGGATCCGACAAAAATATTAATCAGGCCAAGAATAAAAACGCCCCAAACCCCCATAATAGCGAAACTGCCTAAACCAGACAGGTTTTTCTTGGTGGTGTATCCATACAGGCTCAATCCTGCAAACATGGCGGTCGTGATGAAAAAGGCGTTGGCGATACTTTCCCCCGTGAACACACGGAAAATAAAAGCGAAGCTGATGCCATAGAGCGCGGACAAGGCAAAAAACGACACCCGCATAGCGCCAGACGACATGCGCGCTGGATTAAATCCAAAAAAGACGATGGCCAAAGGCGCCAGCATCACAACCCATTTTTGGGGGCCACCCAGAAAGAATTGCAATAACTCTGGTGAATTTCCAACAAAATACGCGACAACAGCGGTCACCAAGACGCCCAGACTCATGCGGTTATAAATGCGCAACATATGCGACTTCAAACCCGCATCAAAACTCGATGCCTGCGACGATGATGTCTGCTGGGCCGGAAACTGGGATTGATCAAACATCTCTTTCTGTCCTCCATGAGATGAAATTAACTTAACGCAGATGAATATAGTCTGTTTATTTGAAAAATCAAATCCTTCGCGAAAGAGGGCGGAGTGACTGGGGAATCGCCGTAAATTACGGTGAATTACCGCAGAATGCGACTGGCTGTGGGTTGCAAAACGGCGTGGTTTCGGCTATGCCTCGATAATAACAGAAACATAACCTTTCAACAGACTTATTGACACATAATGGCGCAAACACTCCGTATCGGAACCCGTGGGTCACAACTGGCCCTGAAGCAAACCAACATGGTCGCGGAGCGTTTAAGGGCGGCACACCCGTCTCTGGACATCGCGGTGGTCGAAATTTTGACTTCGGGAGATTGGAAACCGTCCCAGGGCGAGACCCGTCTGATGGAAGCCAAAGGCGGAAAAGGCCAATTTGCCCATGAAATCGAACAACGGATTCTGGCGGGGGAGATCGACTGTGGCGTTCACTCCCTGAAAGACATGCCGTCGTTTTTGCCGGACGGGCTGGAAATCGTGCATTTTCTGGAACGGGAAGACCCGCGCGATGTGTTTTTATCGGCAAAGTACAAAGATTTCGCGGAGATGCCGGCAGGGGCCGTGATCGGCACGTCCAGTTTGCGCCGTCAGGCCTTTATTCTGAATAAATTCCCGCATCTGAATGTGGTGCCTTTGCGCGGCAATGTGGCCACCCGTATTGAAAAATTGCATCAGGGTCAGGTTGATGCCACCTTTTTGGCACTGGCAGGCCTCAATCGCTTAGGGTTAACATCCTATGTCACCCGCACTCTGCCAGTTGAGGAATTTTTGCCAGCCTGTGGTCAGGGCATTATCGGAATTGAAATCCGCACCGGTGATACCGCAACCGCGGCATTGTTTGATGCTATCTCCTGCCCTGTCACCGCCCGCATCGCCACAGCCGAACGCGCTGTATTGCAAATTCTGGACGGATCCTGCCATACCCCTGTCGGAGCCTATGCCACCATCGCGGACAACCATATAACCCTGCGCTGTGCTGTCGCCAAACCGGACGGAACCTTCTATACCGAAGACCAGATCACAGGCCCGGTCACCACTGTGGCCGATGCCCATCAGTTGGGCGAAGAACTGGGCCGTCGTATAAAACCAACCTTACCCGAGGGAATTTTATAACCATGCCCAATCGTGTTCTGGTCACCCGCCCGCTGGATCACGCGCACGATTTTATGGTTGAAATCGCCAGTCTGGGGTACAAGCCGGTTTTGGCACCTCTGCTCACCATCATTCCTCTGCCTCAGGATCTGGAATCCGTGCCTGTCCCCGATGCCGTTGTGTTAAGCAGCGCCAACAGTGTCTCCCACGTGGCCCTTCCTCCTTTCTGGCACAACATTCCTGCCTTTTGCGTAGGCGACCGCACCGGTGATGCCGCGCGTGCCTCAGGTTTTACCCATGTGACCTGCGGAGAAGGAGGGATCAACGATCTCGCGCCAATCCTGCGCGCCCGTCTCCTGGCGGGATCAAACATCGCCTATCTACGGGGCGAAGATGTCCGCTACGATCTGAAAGCCGTGTTACCTGATTATGTGGTCACCGACATTCTGACCTATTGCGCCGAAGAGGTTACCGATCTGCCGGACGCCGTTTTGAATTCCTTTTCCACGCTCGGAGTTATCACACTTTTTTCGCCGCGCACGGGGCGGATTCTGGCCGATATTCTGGCACGGCATCATCTGGCCGCCCTCACCCCCCAGATAAAACTCTTGTGTCTCTCCCCTTCAGTGGTAGAGTCGGTATCAGATTATGCGTGGAAAGAGATCCGTATCGCGGCCCACCCCACGCAATCCGCAATGCTGGAACAATTGGCATCCCTATAAGACGGGATCAATAAAGGATAAAACGATGACAGATTCATCAGACGTATCAGGAGGCACGATCGGTCGTGCCGGAGAGATCATCAATCGCTTCGGGGGCATTCGCCCGATGTCGGCGAAAACGGGCATTCCCGTCACGACCATTCAAGGATGGAAACAACGCGATGCCATCCCCGCCAATCGCCGGAATGAATTGATCGATGCGGCCAACCAACACGGAATTAATCTTTCGGATATGTTGATGGATATCGTCGGGGACACATCGCCGGAACGCCCGATTCAAAACGAATCTGCTAAAAACCCTGCCCAAAACAAATCCGTGCAGGAAGAGGAAATTGTGATTCCGGTGCAACGCATGGCGCGATCGGCTGATGCGCAGGATCGGGCAGATGATCGGGATTTGCGCCGTGGCAGCAACCAAACAACATGGATTGCGGCAGGTGGTCTGATTTTGGCCGCAGGGGTCGTGGGGGTTATTCTGGCCATGGCCCCAAAAGTTGACAGCGTGAGTGCCCAACAAATCAAAATTCGGGAACTCGAACAAAAAATGGCCGAGATGGAGGCCGCCCAAAAGACCCAGAAAGCCAATCCTCCGGAAGAATCGTCTCTTTTGCCGAGCGATATGTCGGCCAAGCTATCCGCCATTGAAAGCAAAGTCGGGGAATTGAGCAATCAAGCCAAATCCTATGCCACGCTGGCCGCCGATTTAAAAAATGGTTCGATGACGGCGCGCCTGTCGCAAGTGGAAAGCCACGTCAACGCTTTGCTGCAACAAGCCAATGCGCAAGGTTTGCAAAGCATGCTGCAAAAAGTGGATATGCTGCAGCAATCCGCACGCGGCAACACAGAACTGCGCTCTGTTCTATCCTCTTTGGTAACCGCCGCCCAAGGAGCCTCGCCGGATGATCTGGCGGCAACGTTTTCCAACTTGCGCGACAGTGACCCGCGCGTGGCCGAAACCTTCAAAGATGTGGCTCCGGAAGATATGAAAGCGGCGGTTATGTTACTGGGGATGAGTCAATTGCGCGATTCTCTGGCACGGGACAACACATCGTTTGAACAGGATCTCCAACTGTTAAAAACCACAATGGCCAAAGACAATCCCGAATTGCTGGCCGCCATTGACCGTCTGGCGCCAAAAGCCAAGAGCGGCGTTCTGACCCCGACCGGATTATCCAAAGAATTGCGCGGTTTGACCGGCGATATTGTGTCGGCGTCTCTGTCGGGACAAGACGTATCGATCTCTGACAAAGCCGTGGCCCGTTTGGGGACGATGATCACGGTCGAGAAAAACGGACAGCAAATTTCGGGAACACACACGCAAATCGTGATCGCTCAGGCCCAGAAGAAACTGGATGCAGGGGATGTGGCAGGCGCCGTGGCCTTGTTGCAGCAAATCCAGGGGCCGGCCGCAGCAAAAACCCAGCCCTTGATTGATCAGGCCCAGGCAACCATGCTGGCCTCACAGGTGCAGCATTTATTGGGACAGAATCTGGTGCAAACCTTGAAAAACATGACCCATAAATCGGCCCCCTATACTGTTGGAAATGGCGGGGCCAACCAGATAATCGACACCTTGAAATCGGTCGGCCAATCGGTCGGAACCTCCACGATCGGGGGCCAATAATGTTACGCGCACTCTGGTATCTGATAAAAATTATGGTTCTGGTGGGATTGGCGGTTGCCGTCTATGTCCAACCCGGGAATGTGACCATTGACTGGAACGACTATCATATTCTGGTGCCTTTGGGGGTTTTGGGATTTGCCGCCCTGATGGTATTGGTCATCGTATCGGTCATTTCGGAATGGGTAACGCGGATATCGTTATGGCCGGAAAATCTGGCCCGTGCACGCGACATGCGGCGCCGCGCAAAAGGATACCGCGCCCTGATGCAAAGCTTGAGCGCTGCCGCCATTGGCGATCGCAAAACGGCCTATTATCTGGCGCATCGTGCCCAAAAATTCCTGCCCGAAGACGAATCCGGACTGCCTTTGTTGTTGCAAGCACAATCCATGTCCAAAGAATCCGCCGACCCCCACAGCAATGATCCCTATCGCCTGCTGCTGAAAAATGCCGACACGGCGTTGTTGGGGTTGCAGGGATTAACGCAAAACGCCATTCTGGCCGGTGACTTTGAACAAGCGCTTATTCTGGCGCGGCAGGCTCTCGCCGCCCACCCGAAAAATTATATTTTGCTGCGCGCTGTCTATGATCTCGAAGTCCGTAACCGCCTGTGGAATGATGCCCTCGTCACCCTGCACAAAGCGGTCCGCCGCAAAGTGATTGACGAAGCCGCCGCCACACGCGACCGGATCGCAATATATCTTGTTCTGGGGGATATGGCCCACGCCGCCGCCCGCCCCAGTGAAGCCGAAGAGTTCTTTTACAAAGCCTATAAACGCGATAACGGCTTTGCCCCGTCTGTGGTGCGGCTGGTAACCACCTTACAGGCCCAAGGATCGCGCCGGAAAGCCCTGTCCATTTTGGAAAAAGCGTGGAAAGCCGATGATCATCCGTCTTATATTGCCCTGTGGCGCGCCCTGATGCCACCTGCCAAATCGGGCAAAGCCGCGAATGCCTTTGTGTGGTTCCAATCGGTTGTGAAGCTCCACCCGAATTCCGAAGTGGGTTATATTGCGCTGGCACAAGCAGCCATTGACGACGAATTGTGGGGAGACGCGCGTCAAGCCTTGGTCGATGCGGAAAAATATGGCCAAAGTGCGGCGATTTACAAACTCTGGATCACCATCGAAGAAAAAACAACCAACCGTCCGGATGTAATCCGGCAATGGCTGGATCGGGCCTATAACGCGCCCAAAGGCGGCGCATGGGTCTGCCCGAAAACAGGGCGCAGCTTTGACGATTGGCAAGCCATCATCGAACCGGAAGGGGTCTTCAATACATTGGCCTGGAACACCGTGTCCGGTGCGCCATCCGGCCCAAAACTTTCGCTGGAATAACGATCACATAAATTCGCCCCATAAAAAACCCCCGATTGCAATCGGGGGTTTTGTGTAAGGTCGATAAACCCGATGGTTTACGCAGATTTCTTGCCGTAATTGCCCGAGAACGCATCTTCCGAGAATGCATCTTCCCACGTCCCCTGAGTCGATGCTTTCGAGTACTCGGTCGCACGGTTTTCAAAGAAGTTGGTGTGTTCTGCCCCGTTCAACATCTGGTCCATCCATGGCAACGGATTTTTATCGGCGCCAAAGACAGGATCCAGATCCAATTGTTGCAGACGACGATCCGAGATATAGCGGATATAATTTTTGACTTCTTGTGGCTCCAACCCTTCCACGCCGCCTTGTTCAAAGGCCAGATCAATAAAGGCATCTTCAATCTGGACAATGCGTTTGGCACTATCGGTAATTTCGGTGCGCAGGCGATCTGTCCAGATATCGGGATTTTCGGCGATAAAGGTTTTGAACAATTTGATCATCGATAGGCAATGCAAGGTTTCATCGCGCACCGACCATGTAATGATCTGCCCCATCCCTTTCATTTTGTTAAAGCGTGGGAAGTTCATCAAAATCGCAAAGGATGCAAACAACTGGACACCTTCGGTAAAGGCCCCGAACATCGCCATGGTTTTGGCAATGTCATGGCGGGATGCCATGCTGGCGGTTTGCAGGTAATCGTATTTGTCCTTCATTTCTTTGTATTTCATAAAGGCCTGGTATTCAATTTCCGGCATGCCCAACGTGTCCAGAAGGTGGGAATACGCGGCAATATGAACGGTCTCCATATTGGCAAACGCCCCCAGCATCATTTGCACTTCGACAGGGCCAAAGACACGGGAATAATGCTTCATATAGCAGTTATTGACCTCGACATCCGCCTGGGTAAAGAAACGGAAAATCTGGGTCATCAGGTTTTTTTCGGCCGGAGTCAGTTTTTGTTTCCAATCACGAATATCTTCGGCCATCGGGACTTCTTCCGGCAACCAGTGAATGCGTTGCTGGGTCAACCACGCTTCATAACACCACGGATACAGGAATGGCTTGTACACATGACGCTCCACCAACAACGGCGAGCGGGATTGGGTGACATCATCGGTCAGATCATGGTATTTCGAAGGAATAAGCGTGGTATTGGACATGAAAATCTCCTGAAGGTTTTAAACAGGCCTACTCAATCCCGATTCTGTCTTTTTCGCAAGATGAATCTCCCTGATCACCCCAAAAATATTTTGGAATGCGCACGAAAAAACCACTATATGTTGTGTTGTAAAATAAAATTATATACATTATGTTGTGTTTGACGGGAGATTTCAGGATCTGGAGAGGGGGGGCGACGAAACTTAATAATTTTCATATTTTTACTTGCATAAAAATATCTTTCATCTTATAACAGCTTGGGATAAACATAAGCCTGTTAGCCAAAACGGAAGACGATGATTACAACAGCACAGATACGTGGCGCACGCGGAATCTTGAACTGGTCACAAGGCGATTTGTCGGACCGGACAGATATTTCTGCGACCTCCATCGGGAGCATTGAAAACGGATTGACCCAACCCCGCGAGTCAACTTTGGCTGTGATTCAAAAAGCCTTCGAAGACGCAGGGATTGAATTTCTTCCAAATGATGGCATTCGGAAAAAAAGTGGAGAGGTTAGAGTTCTTACTGGACGCTCAGGTTTCCAAGAATTCTATGACATCGTATACAAAGAACTCTCTTTATCGCCAGGAGAGGTTCTTGTTTCTAATGTGGACGAACGTTTGTTTGAAAAATGGCATGGATCAGAGAACGTCAAGGCACACATAGAAAGAATGAAAGCACTTAAAGGTGTCTCCTACAAGATTCTTATAAAGGAAGGGGATAGGTATTTTACGAACACCAACAAAGACGTAGAATATCGCTGGATCCCCAAAGACCAGTTTTCTTCTGTGCCCTTCTATGTTTTTGCCGACAAACTGGCAATCATTATCTTTGATAATGAACCAACAGTTATTTTGATGGAATATTCAATCGTATCAAAAGCTTATGCGATGCAATTTGTTGGATTGTGGGAACGCAGCAGCCCAATAGATATGAAGTAGTAAGTTTTCACAAAGAGTGTGCATTTAGTCATGGTTAGCGCTATAGCGGTGAAACAAACAACAAGCCAAGGAAGAAACGAGGAGGCAGCGTCCCCTCGCTCAGGAATGTATGTCTCCAGCTTTTCACCTATAATTGCGAGCGCGCATGAAATTGCTATCAGGGAACAAGCTTTTCAAGATCGATTCTTGAGAACTATGCGCGGCGAAGGATCAAGTCTCCTATCTACAGATGTTTATCACGATACCAATCCCGCACAAATTGAGTGTTTTAGGGATTCTCCCGAAGATTATCACTCTCTTCAAATTATTCTTGGAGGGAATTCGTGGAAAGCTGTGAACTCTAAGAAAGCCCCGCATGACCAAGAACTGATAGATGCGGCACTTGATAAAGGTCTACTGAATTGTTTCAATGAGAAAAGCTTATGTATCGTAAGTTACGGACCTGGCCCAAATGGAACCGCGACAGATAAAGAAGGGCGTATTATTGCGAAGGCAATTGCTTCTGGCTTTCACATTTCCGGTTTCACAGGAATTGACATTAACCGCACATTTGCGTCAGAGTCCAGCACCCTACTTGGAGATAGATTCTCTATCGAATCCAGAGGAATGCAAGGTGATTTTGTTTGGGGCCCACCAAAAGGACTCCCTGAAATTTCTCATGATAAGAATACTGCAAAAGTAATAACAGTTTTTGGGAACACCCCTTTTAATGCGGCCAGTTTCACGCGTGATGGTGCTCGAGTTTCTTACAGAGATAGCGTTGAAAACTTTTTCTCAAAAATGAATATCCAGAATGGATTAGGACATTACTTAATCATTAGCGTGGATACTGATCAAAATCCCAGAGCTCAAGAAAAAAAATATGCTGTAACACCAGAACATGAACGTCTTATTTTGACGCCATATGCTGTTGCTCGCCTTAAAGGAATTATCAATGAGCCTTATCCAATTCTGGCTCATTGGAGAATGGCAGTAAAATACGACTCTTCTGAAAACACTGTTTTAATGTTAGCGGAAGCCAAGTCAAACCACCAGATGCCAATAGCAAATGCAGATCCAATTTCCTTTTGTGAGGGAGATACACGGGTTATCATGGCCTCCCACAAATGGTTAGTCCACGAGCACACAAACATTTTAGGGCGCAGCGGTTACGAAATTTGCGAAACATTTGATGCTGATTACAACCCTCACAAATTAATTGTCGCCAAGGCAGTCCGAGAGCCAAGACGTTCACCGTTCTAAAAAAATCAATCTCAAAACATCTCCATCAACATACAGCGGGCGGCACCGCCGCCATAGGTCTGGATGGTGGGGATATCGGTGTAGATAATTTCAGACACGTATTTTAAAAACGCTGCTTTTTGGTCATCCCGATACGCTCGATAGGCCGATCCCGACATCACCAGTTTTAACGATCCATCTGCGGCGCGTAATTCCAACGCATTGCCACAAAATTCGCGCAATTGGTCAAACGTGATCTCAATGATCTCCTGTCCAGTGGACGCGATCTTGGCACGCACCGCCGCACGATACTCCGGCAAGATGCACTCCAGACAAATGCCCACATATCCCGTCCCGATAAACATCAACACATCGGTGTGATAGACCGGCTTTCCGACGTGATTGCGGGTTTCAAACCCGACCAGATCATACCCCATAAAGGCGCACCAGTCCTGAACCAACCCTCGATCGGCCCGCGCCGACAAGGTGGAATAGCCAATTTTGTGGATACGATCCATCCAGATGGCCGAAGTTCCCTCCATGGCTTTATTGACGAGCTCGGCCCCCGACATATCCAGAATCACACGATAACTGCGCTCTAACACCGCTTTTAAATGCGGCCGCCGTTCAATCCGGCGATTGTCGTTGAGCATCGGGTAATAAATAATGCCCCGCGTTCCATCCTCCAGAATATGGGTGGATGCCCAATTGGGAAAAATATCATCCGGACTGTCTGGATGGCCCAAAACCGTGGTGACCGTGATGCCGGCCGCGACCAAACGGTCACGGAACGCACGGAATTCGGCCAAGGCTGCCGCCTGTACCGCGCCCACATCCACAGGATCGGGGCTTTGATAGGTATTTGTGTCCATGGTTTGGACATTGCAATGAAAGAAGGCCGGTTCGGTCATCCACACATGATCGGCCGATTGGGTGATCACGACAGAGGAGGCAGGGACATCAGGATTCGACAT
>CAZMZK010000003.1:0-34731 GCA_964570705.1 uncultured Micavibrio sp. | reverse complement strand
CGATGACCTGCCGATTCCGCGTGTTTTGCCTCTTGCGAATATTTTTCGATCATTCCCAACTTTAACCGCTCGTTCATCATCCCGATCTGGAACGACACTTGCAACCCCTCCAGAAAGGCCGCACACACATTCATGCACAAAACAGGAGATACAGTGGTGTCTTCCGTGGCAAGAGCTACAAAATTAAATGTGGCATTCCGGAGAGCGCCCCTGTGAATCAAGCCACATTTCGCCTCCTGCGGAGTGGCGTGAAAGACCAGAGCAATGCCCGATTCATGATCAATTTGAACCAGTTTCCCCATTTTTGCAAAACTCTCTTCGGCAAAGGCAAGGGCTTTATCGTAGTTTCCCTGATTTCGGGCGTCACATTTCTCAATCACATCCAGAAAGGCCGCATGCGTCCCTTCGGTAAAAACCTCCTTCCCGTTATGAAAAACACAAACCCAGCGGTCTTGATTATACGCTTTTTCATGGTCTGAACAGGCGTGATCCCATGCAGATTGAAAATGAAACGGGGGCGTGCGCGAAAAAATCGGGCCGGCCCGTTGATAGGTCTGCAGAATTTGGGCAGCCATACGCAAACACAGATGCATATTCTGGGCGCGCACCACAATCGTCTCACTCGATTCGGCATCACGCCCTTGCAAAGGGAGAACAATCCGGTTTCCGGTCGCGATCAAGGGGGCTTCGTCCCGCTTATCCGCATTCCGAATGACAAATTTTTCACGAAAGAGGGTTGTATTGATGTCCAAGATAGAGTCCACAAATATATATTGCCGCACTATATCCGAATTCAGGCACGAAGAAAATCGCCAAACACAAAAACCGGACATAAAAATGGAGAAGGCCCGCATTCCGATGCGAGCCTCACCCTATTTTCACCCTCTGATCCATTTGTCCGGTCAGATGTCACGTTGTGCGTGATCATGAAATGACTGTAACGGAAGGGGATGAAAGCGGGTTTAATTATGTCTTTAATTTGAACTAAATTATGGACAATCCGCATCCTGATGAATGGCGGTATTTTTCAGGATGATCCAATACCGGAAACATAAAGATCCTCCGGGACAGACCCGCGCAGCCGAATCACCGGGGGTTGTGTCCGAAGTGATCGTCAGATCTGACAAGGTCCGGCGGTCAATGACCTCGCTTTCGCAATTGGAATAGCGCGCATCCAGTTTGGCCATGGAACTGGCAATAAACGGATCGGTTTTGCTGGTGGTGGTCATGATATACACACCATCAGCCCCATTGTAATAAGTCCAGTCTGTAAAGAGTGCGGGAGGGGGGGGCAAGAATTTTCCCGATGATCCGCCAAATATACGCGCATGGTTCTCTTTTCCGGCGGCAGATCCGCCCGGATTTCCGGGGCAACGGATATTTTTGACGGTATTTTCTGTGTCCGATCCGATCGTTGCCGATTGCGCCGTAAAATAAGGATCCACCGGATTGATCGGATACGGGGTATTTTTTTGTTCGGTCGTTGTAAGCCCCGAATCCTGATCCGGATGGGACAGGACACATTCGGAAACGGCTGTGGTAATAAAACTAACCTGGCCACTCACCTCATTGATCAATCCCGCAGAACTCTGGCTCTGGGATTGTTGACCGGATGGCTCCATCAGACTGACGGTCAACGCCGCAATCAAGGCAATGGCAATCAGGATATAAACCAAGGCGCTTCCGGCGTCAGGATGAATGCGGTGCTGTTGTATCATGTGTCTAGCCTCTCAAAAAAAGAAGGCCCGCACACATCGTCCGGACCTTCTTGAAAAGACATAAAATCCGTCCGGTTATCTTTCTACCAAAACATGATAGTAGACATAGTCGGTTCCGACTTTGAAACATCCTTGAGGCTGACCGTCCAGAATGGCATCGGTAATCGTGCCCCCACCGGCGGTAATTCCGGGAGTCGCGACATTCATATCCGCGGTTGTATTAATACCGGCCAACGTTGGAATGGCGATGGAAAGGCCCAGCTTGGTATGGATGCTCTCGCACACGGCCTGACGGACACCGGGCAGGAAGGCGATAATATCGGCGCCGGTGGAGGTCCCATCGGTGATCCCGATATCCTGAATTTCATTTTTACCGTTAAAATGCCAGACGCCGGGCAAATTGCTTTGCATCACGCTTGCCGGAGCCTCGGAATACGTTGCGCCGCCACCTGTAGGGTGGAAAACGCCATTCGTAGCTGGATAGGTGGCATTAAACGAGGAAAATTCGGACGGTGTATTAAAGAGCAAATCATTTGCGCTCACCGAATTGGACACAATCATGCGGGTAATCGCGGTTTTCAATGACGCCGGATATTGCGTAATTTGCGCAGAATTGACCAAAGTCGTTTCGCGGCTAACGTCCCCTCCTCCCGAACGGGTCGACTGGGTGACGGCGTAGGATAAGGCTGCGAACAAAGCAACAGCGATCAGAATCAGGAAAAGAACGTTCCCGGCCTCGGATCTGTTAGTTTGTTCTGGAACGGAACATGTTGTCATCATTTTAAACTCCACTTCGAATGATACATGGGATGGTAACCTAGCTTGACGGTTTGTCAATCTTAAGTTTTTGAATTTTAATCAGTGCATCCAGACCACCTTGCTTGCACTCCCGACCGACACACAAGGATTCAATGGATACTTTCCATCCTTTTCCTCCGTTCACGGTGTGACCAAGGGCGTCTCTGAATTCTGTGTAATAGCTTGTTTGCTTGGATCGTATTGCCAAATCATTCCCGATAGCCGTAACAGACAGGTCCGGATAAGCGGCTTTGTAGCGATCAATCAACGGAGTGACCTCATCCCGCCCCACAGGAGTAGCCGAAATAGAGGGAACAAGGGGCTTTACCGCATTGCTTGTTTGCAGAGAAGCCCGCATTTCTGTAAGATTTTTTGTCTGAACAACCGTGAACAACCCCAAGGCAGCCGCGGCCGCCCAGGCAATCCCGGCAGCGATCAACGCACTTCTTCCCGCAAATACGGGCAAGTCGTCCATAAACCGAGTCAAATCATCTGCCGCTTGCGGGGTCAGATATTTTTGCAGAGACTTCCAATCAAATGCGCCAAAAGACAAAAGGCGTGTTCCTTTTTAATTGTATAAATAAAAACTGTGTATAAAAAAATGATAGCCGAATTAGCTTAAACGCATTTTAAGTTTAATTACAATTTTATACAAGCCCCCAATTGGCCCCCAATTATCCTCCATTGCAGCCTTTTTTCTTGGCTTGGGAGAGCGAATATTTTTTGCAGGACAGCAACTAAGGACTTGCCAGACAGAATCCGGTTAATTTATAGTTAAACACAGCGCGGTCTGCGTGATTCCTTTTTTTCTATAAGAGATTCTCATGTCTGTTGGTTCCGTTTATATTGCTCCGTCGATTCTGTCTGCTGATTTTTCGCAATTGGGCGAGGAGATTCGCAAAATTGATGCGGCCGGCGCCGATTATATCCACATTGATGTGATGGACGGTCATTTTGTGCCGAACCTGACCATCGGACCGGCTGTGGTCAAGGCGGTACGCCGCCATACCACCAAGACATTCGATGTCCATCTGATGATATCGCCCGTAGATATGTTTCTGAAAGATTTTGCCGATGCAGGTGCCGATATTATCACGGTGCACCCCGAGGCAGGCCCCCATCTTCACCGCACATTACAAACGATTAAGGCACTGGGGAAAAAGGCGGGTGTGTCCCTGAACCCTGCTACGCCTGTATCGGCGATTGCGCATGTGATGGATCTGGTGGATTTGGTGTTGATTATGACAGTCAACCCGGGGTTCGGCGGGCAATCTTTCATCCCGCTGGTTGATAAAATCGCCGAAGCGCGTCGTATGATCACGGCCACGGGGCGGGCGATTGATCTGGAAATTGATGGCGGGATTACCCCCGTTACGGCCAAAGAAGCCGTTGCGGCAGGGGCGAATGTCTTGGTGGCAGGAACGGCGGCCTTCAAAGGTGGCCCCGAACATTACGCGGCCAATATCCACGCCTTGCGCGGGGAGTAATCGTCTGTGATGACGCTCGCACAAAAACCGATGACTGTGTTGGGAAACGTGAAACGTCAGGTAAGTCTGGCGGCCTGTGGCACGGGATTTTATCATTGGTTACTGTCCAAAGGGGACACACCCAACCAATTGCGGATCAAATTGACCGATCCATGGCCGGGTCAGGGAGATCTGGGCCGGATGATGACGCATGGCCTCCTGATGCAACATGGGATGAATCTGAAAATCGACCACAATTTCTGGAAAAATGTGGATAAGACCCCCGCGTGGCAAGACACAGTGCACGGTTTCACATGGTTGCGCGATTTGCGCGCAGCGGGAGGTGATATCGCCCGCAAACTGGCGCGGGATTTGGTGGCGGACTGGCTCGATCTGTATGACCGATGGGATGCGACGGTCTGGCGTCCGGACATAATGGGCCAACGGATTGCGATGTGGATTTCGTTTTATGATTTCTTTTGCAGCAGCGCGGATGAAGATTTTCAAAAACGGTATTTTGCAAGCCTCTCGCGGCAGGCACGGCATCTGGCCCGCAGCCTTCCTGCGGATCTTTATGGCGTCCCGCTTTTGCGCGCCGCCGAAGGCCTGATCTACGCGGGACTGGCACTGTCCGAAGAAGATAACTGGACGTTGTTGGGATTTGAAATTGTGCTGCGGGACTTGCAAAAACAAATCCGCAAAGACGGCAGCCACATCTCGGGAAATCCGGAAAATATTCTCGAATGCACCAAAATCTGTCTGGATTTGCGATACGCGCTTAATCGCGCGGGGCTTCCGGTGCCAAAAGTCATTCAGGACGGGTTGGAACGGATGGGGTCGGCGTTACGCTTTTTCTCCTACCCTGACCGCAAACTGGCATTGTTCCACGGGGGACAAGAATCTGCGGCGCAGATGATTGACACGGCGTTATCCCAGATCCGCAATACCAAACGTGCGGCGAAGCACGATGTGATTGGGGGCTTTGAAAAGATTGTTCTGGGGCGATCGGTTTTGATGATAGACACAGGCACAGTCCCCGAAGCCCCGTATAGCCGTGATTATCACTCCGCCCCGCTGGCCTTTGAATTTGTGCATGGGCGCGACCGTATTTTTACCAATTGCGGGGGACACCCTTTTTCGCGTGACTGGCAACAAGGTCTGCGCCACACGGCGGCCCATAACACTTTGTGCCTGAATGATCGTCCCGTGCATGATTTTCTGTCGGGGGGCGAAATTGTACGGTCGCATGGCCCGATTTGCAGTGTACGGCGCGAGAATAAAGACGCCTGCCTGATTGATGTGTCCCATGATGCCTACCGGATGAGCCACGGAATTGATCACCAACGCCGTTTTTTCCTGTCCAATCAGGGCTATGATTTGCGCGGAGAGGATTCGTTGCTGTCCAAGGTACCTTTGGCAAAACCTGCGCCGGTGGCCATCCGGTTCCATTTGCACCCACGGGTACAGGTGGTATCGGTGGAGGATACGGGGGATATTATTCTGACTGTGCCCAGCGGGATTTCATGGCGGTTCTGTGCGGTGGGGGCCGACACACATCTGGAAAACAGTGTCTTTTTGGGGAATGGCGTCAAACCTGTCAAAACCCGGCAAATTGTCCTGACCGCCGATATGACGACCGATTCCCTCCGCATTAAGTGGGGCCTGCAAAGGGTGTAAAGACCAAAAATATGCAATAAAAAACGAGCCTCCCGCACAGGACGCTCGTTTTCTAATGTGTCATGCGGTTTTAATGACAGCCGCAGCCGCCATGGCCGTCGCAATTTTCTTTTTTGCCTTTATCGGCGCAGCCTTCATCGCCGTCTTCGTCGTCATCATGGCTATGACCATGGCCGCCACAGCATCCGCCGCCATCTCCACCATGTCCATGAATTTCACCCATGGGATCGGTTTCCACCAGATGTCCGACTTCACGGAAGACAGCAGCATTTTCCATCATTTGGGCGCGCAAAGGTTCGTTTTGTTCGGCGATCGTCTCGAAAAATGCGGCAGCATCGCGGAGAAGTTGTCCGGCAAGTTGGCTATGGGTTGGCATGGTGATGTTCCTTTCTTGGTGGTGATAAAACGGGTCGGGTTAAAGTTGCCGGAACGGATGGGCGGCATAACTGCCCATGATTTTCACGTCTTTGGCAAAAAAGTTAAGCTCTTCCAGAGCGATTTGTAACGGGCGATCCTGTAATGCGCCCAAAACCTCGGCATAAAACCGTGCTACATGGAATTGCGGATCAATATAACTTTCCAGTTTGGTCATCTGGACTCCGTTGGTGGCAAAACCACCCAAAGCTTTGTAAAGTGCTGCCGGAATATTGCGGACTTCGAAAAAGAAACTGGTGAGAATGGCACCGTCTGTGCTCTGCGGATGCGCCCGTTCGCGGGATAAAATCAGAAAACGGGTGGTGTTATCCGGAATGTCCTGAATCCCTTCGCGCAAGATCTCCAAACCATACATCTCACCCGCCAGACGAGAGGCAATGGCGGCCTGGGTTTTATCCTGTTTTTGTGCCACTTCGGCGGCGGCTCCGGCGGTATCGACGTGGATATGCGGTTTCAGACCCAATTCTTGAATGACTTTGCGGCATTGAGGAATGGCGTGGATATGGCTATGAACATCGGTCAGATCGGCGAGTGTTGTGCCTTTGACCCCCAGCAAGCACATGGAAATAGGCTGGAAATGCTCGCCGATAATATACAAATCCTTGGTGGGTAACAAATGGTGCACGTCGGCGACCCGACCCGCCAGCGAATTATCGACAGGAATCATCGCCAGATCAGCGTCCCCGGATTCCACCGCGCGAAACGTATCGTCAAAAGTTTCGCAGGGGACTGTCTCCATATTCGGGAAAACGGCACGGCACGACATATCGGAAAACGCACCATGCGCGCCCTGAAACGAAATTTTCCCTGTACGCGATGTACGCGATGAAATCATCTGTGCCTTATAAACTGTGTTTTGTTACCAAATTTTGTTGACGAACGGCGAATCAGGCTTTTCCAAGTTTCTGAGTGTGCTATAGTACGACCGTTCAGGTACTGACTTATAGGGTGAGTTACCTCCCAAAACAATATATATTTGTAAAAATTTTTCGGAAAAACAAAGGATCCTCAAACATGATGAAGAAATTAAGTATGGCGGTTGCCGCGTTTGTTGTCGCTGGAGCCGTTGCTGCGATCAGCGGTTTTGTCTCCACCCAGGCTGTGCACGCAGAAGCGCTGACCAAGAATGCCGTTGAAATCCAGGTAGCTCAAGCGGCAACGCCTACGGCGGCAGCTCCTGCAGCGGCCACCCCCGCAGCAACTCCTGCAACAGCCGCCGCCCCTGCAGCGGATGTGCCGATTGCCGAGTTAATCGCAAAAGCGGATGTAGCACGTGGTAAAACCGTTGCGAAAGTCTGTGCAGCATGCCACAAATTTGAAAATGATGGCAAAAACGGCGTTGGTCCAAACCTCTATGGCGTTGTTGGTCGCAAGAAAGAAGGCTCTGCCGGATTTAAATATTCCGGAGCCATCGCAAAAACCGCTGGTGCCACATGGAACGTGGAAGAGCTGAACAAATACATCACCGATCCAAAAGCGTTTGCCCCAGGCAACAAAATGGCGTTTGCGGGCGTGAAAAAAGCTGAGGATCGCGCTGCTTTGTTGGCATACTTGTCCAGCCTGAAATAAATCTGGAAGAGAATAATATTCTCACGAAACCCCGCTCTTTGGCGGGGTTTTTTTATGTCTTGTCCATGGGCTTGTACAATGTGGACATAATCTCGAAAATAAAGGCAGTGCTCCACCCGAACATAATCATGCCGTTTATTGCGGTGGACGCTGATAGCAATCGCCATTCCGGAGACAGGACGACATCGCCGAATCCAACGGTTGTAAAAGTAATTGTGGTAAAATAAAGGGCGGTTTCAAAATCTTTGAAAGCAGAACCTTCCAGATAAAAGAAGAGCAACGTCCATAACCAGATATAAATCATAATGGCAAAGCCAATGCAAAACACCGAAAAGACAAGGGCCATAATTTTCCGGAGATGTCCGGCGGAATGGCGGTGGCGATGTCCGTATCGCTCGATAAAGCGGAACACAAAATCGCAAACTGTTGCATGAATGACCGTGGTCAGGCCAATCATCATGGCACCGACGAATAGTTTCATAAAAAGTGTTAAATGGAATCCCATAACCCGTGAACATATCCTTGTGTCAAAGCATCAGCCATGTAAGAGTGGGCATCTCTGTTCAGTGTATCACTGTTTATCTGAGTTTTGTAGCCTGAGGAGGCCTTTTTTATGAAGAATTTGTGTGGTTTCAGCGTCCTCTGTTGTGTTGTGATGTCGGGATGGTTGGGAACCGGGCAAGCAACATCCCCCACACCCATCAAATCTGCAAAGCCTGGGCCGCATGTGACCACCGTGTTATCCTATGACGTCTATGCGGGCGGAATTCATGCGCTGGATGCAGGATTGGCCATTCGCAAAACATCCGGTCGTTATGACGTGGCCTTGACGGCGGAAACGCAAGGGATGTTAAAAAGCATGGCCAATTGGTCAGGCAAATTTACCACGAGTGGCGTGATAAAAAACGGGCAAGTTTACCCGCAAAAACATCGCTCGGCCTCAACATGGAAAGATTCCACCGAAACCAAAACCTTCACCTATGATGGCAAAGGGCATTTTGTGTCCTACAAAGTCAACGAAGATGATCGGGACACAACGCCGAAAGATATTGATGCAGGATTGGCCAAGGGAGCGATTGATAATTTATCGGCGACACTGCGCGTCATGTTGGCCTTGCCACGGACAGGGACATGCGCGGGAAGCAGTCTGGTGTTTGATGGCGATCGGTCCTATCGTCTGACATTTGCGGATCCGCACACAGAAGATTTGAAGAAAAGCGATTATAATATTTACGAAGGGCCGTCTATGTCCTGCACGGTCGAAGTAACGCCGGAAAAAGGGAAATGGCGCAAAAAACCGCGCGGGTGGTTATCCATTCAGGAACAGGGCCGCCAGAAAGGGGCGCTCCCAACGGTTTGGTTCGGCACAGTCGCAGGACAGCCGGATTACGCGGTGCCGGTAAAAATCCGGATCAAAACCGATTACGGCACTTTGTTTTTGCATCTGACAGGCGTCCAGAACCGCCATTAAAGCTGCAGCAATCTCGGAGCATAACGATCGAGACAAAGACACCTCTGCGCCTTCTCTGTTTGCTGTAACAGAAAAAGACGTCATGCAAAGACCCAAAGATGTCTATTCGACCGTCACAGATTTGGCCAGATTGCGTGGCTGATCCACGTCTGTGCCTTTGGCTACCGCCGCATGATAGGCCAATAACTGGACAGGCAGGGAATATAAAATCGGGGCAACAAACGAATGAACCTCGGTCACGGTGACAATCCACTTGCACACATCTTTTAATTCTGCGGCCCCTTCGGCATCGCTAATCAACAGAACCTTGCCACCCCGTGCTGCCGTTTCCTGAATATTCGAGGCAGCTTTTTCAAACATCTTGTCATGCGGGGCCAACACCACAACCGGCACATTTTCATCAATCAGGGCGATTGGGCCGTGCTTCATCTCCCCCGCCGCATAGCCTTCGGCATGGATATAGGAAATTTCTTTAAGCTTTAACGCACCTTCCAACGCCAACGGATATAACCCTCCCCGTCCCAGATACAGGACATCCCGGGCTTCAGAGAAGGATTTGGCAATGGCCTGAATTTCCTGATCATGGCTGAGAAGAGTCGCCGCCATTTTCGGCAAAGACCGGAGTTCATAGGCCAATTCCGCTTCCTGAGCGGGTGTAATGACCCCTTTGGATGCTGCCACAGCCACCGCCAGACAAGCCAAGGTTGACAATTGGGTGGTAAACGCTTTGGTCGAAGCGACCCCGATCTCCGGCCCCGCCAGTGTATGGAGGCACAAATGGGCTTCCCGCTCGATGGTGCTTTCAATCGTATTGACGATCGCCAGACACATTTGCCGTTCGCGTTTGCAGTAACGCAAAGCTTCCAGAGTATCCAACGTTTCCCCCGATTGGGATACAAAAATGGCCAAGCCGTCTTTGGGCAACGGGGCTTCGCGATAACGGAATTCCGAAGCCACATCAACTTCACATGGCACACGCGCAATGGTTTCCAACCAGTATTTGCCGACCATACACGCATAATAAGCCGTGCCACAGGCAATCAGCGTGATCCGCGGGGCGCGCAAAGCGGCTTCCAGAACATCATTCGGCAAAGACACATGTCCTGTGGCCGGATTGATAAAGCTGTTAACGGTATCGGCGATGACCGAGGGTTGTTCGTAAATTTCTTTCAACATAAAATGGCGGTATTCGCCTTTGCCTGTGGTGGTGCCGGATTGTGCCGTAATACGGATGGCGCGGTCGACAGGTTTGCGTTTGGCATTCATAATCCGGACATTATCGTTGGTGACCACAAGACGATCGCCATCTTCCAGAAAACTGATTTTACGGGTCAGCGGTGACAAGGCATAGGAATCAGAGGCCAAGAACATTTCTCCCTCCCCATATCCAACGGCAAGAGGTGTTCCCTGCCGCGCCGCCATCAACATTTTATCCTCACCCTTGAACATCAGGACAACAGCATAAGCCCCGCGCAACCGGTCAAAGGTTTTGTGGGCCGCCATTTCCGGCACCTCTCCTTGCTTTAAATAAAAATCCACCAGATGGGCGATGACTTCCGTGTCGGTATCGCTTTCAAAGCGGACTTGATGTTCGGACAGTTCCGCTTTTAATTCGGCATAATTCTCGATAATCCCGTTATGCACAACGGCCACCCGTTCGGTAGCGTGGGGATGCGCGTTATGTTCCGTCGGCTCACCATGGGTGGCCCAGCGCGTATGGCCAATGCCGATCGTTCCCGACAACGGCGATTCTTTTAATTTTTCTTCCAGATTGGCCAGCTTCCCCTTGGCCCGACAGCGCACGATCTGCCCATCGACAAGGGTCGCAATGCCCGAGGAGTCATACCCGCGATATTCCAGACGGCGCAACCCGTCCACCAACGAGGACACCACATTTTTGGTCGATACAATGCCAACAATTCCACACATAACTTCTCTCTCCTGTATTATGAGTTGTTTCGTCCCACAGGGGTTAAGAGCGGGCTCGTTTTAAATAACTCTAATTTTGATTTCCAGATCTCGACGAGTGTATCGTAAGGGAATTTGAACTTCAAGGCTGGCGTGTTATGATCTTTTTCATCCGACATTGCTTTTTGGGGGACACGAATGCACGCAAAGAGGCCCGGATATCTTTGTGCGCACAAAATTTGTGTTTATCTGCGGTTTCCCGCATTTTCTTACAGGAAAAGTGTGCGGGCACAAAACGAACCGTGCAGAGAAGATTCCGTGAGTCGTTGCAAGAAAACCGCACAGATTGCGGCGCTGGTTTAAGCAGCGATTTAAGCAGGAGCTGGAAAGGTAATCCGGTACCGCCCGTCGGCGACCGTAATCAGATTCTGGCCGTGATACGGTTCCAACTTCTGGCGGAGACGATAAATATGGGTTTCAATGGTGTGGGTTTCCGCATCATCGGCATAGCCCCACACCAATTTCAGGATGTCCCGCCGCGACAGGCCTGCATCTCCGGCATTATAGAGGACGCGCAGCAAAAACCGCTCTTTATCGGTCAGGCGGATCTCCTCCTGACTGGCCATATGGAGCAATTTGTTGTCCGCAGGAAACAACGTGAAGGGGCCCAGAGGGATCGGCGCCATATCGTTTTCCAGATGATTGTTCCGTCCGGACAAAAGATAGTGAAGTTTGTCCAGAATATCGCCCAAACGGACCGCGCCCTTCGGGATTTCAAGGATGCGGGTGTCAGCGGAGACCAAGAGTGGGGATCCTCCTTGGGGGATCAGGATGCAATCTGGTGACGGGGTGTCCGGTGAGGCAACGGTAAACTTGTGCGCGGCCAATTGCTCTTCGAGAAGGCGCGTCAGGACGGGGTTATCCAGTTGGATGGACAAAATGGGGTCGCGTATCATGCGGGGCATCTTATCGCATTTCTTGAAAACTTGGTATGGATTTTGCATCAGAGACGGTATGGAGAGCCTGCCATGATCACTTATGTTCCTCTATCGGGGGCCTCGTACGCCAAAACCCGCGCGGATTCGTCCGCCGATTTCCATATGGAAAAACGCGGAGATGACCGGTTGGCCGGAAGTGTTCCGTCCTGGACGCGCTTTTCGGATTTTGTGGAAAATTTTGCCGGAGCCTCCTCACATGCCCCCCCAAATCCTGCCCAAAGTCCCGCTCAAAATCCGGAAAAGGGCAACACGTCAGAAGACACATCTTTCGGGGTGTCGGATCTGATCGATATGATCAACCCGTTGCAGCATATTCCGATCGTCAGCCAGATATACCGCTCTCTTACGGGGGACACGATCGGAGCCGTGGCGGAAATTGTTGGCGGAGCGCTGTTCGGCGGGCCTGTGGGGGCTGTGGCCAGTGCGGGCATGGTGGCCTATAAACACGCGATCGATCGTCCAGGGCACCCCCTCCCCGAAACAACATCCTTTTCGACACCATCCCCGCCCCCCCCTTCTTCCCCCGCCCCCTTCTCCTCTGCACCCGCAACAGAGCCTGTTCTTCTGGCGAAGTTATCCAGAGACCTTGGTACGTATAATACCTGAGGTTTATCACCATAAGATCTTGCAAATCTGCTAAAATCCGCCTATGAATAGCACTGACTATCAACTTAATAGAACTAGAGGAGCCTATTATCCGTAAGCCTATGCCACCTTCGTCTGCCGGACCTGTACGTCGTGAACGTGAATCCGATGGCGGACCTCGTGTAAATGACCAAATTCGTATCGATCGCGTCCGTCTGGTTGACCAGAATGGCGAAATGATTGGTGTTGTGACCACCCGTGATGCGCTTCGCAAAGCTGAAGACGCGGGATTGGATCTTGTGGAGATTTCCCCCAACGCTGACCCGCCTGTTTGCAAGATTCTCGATTACGGCAAGTATAAATATGAGCAGCAGAAAAAAGCCTCGGAAGCCCGCAAAAAGCAAAAAGTTGTCGAGGTAAAAGAGATCCAGATTCGCCCCATGATTGGTGACAATGACTATGGGGTGAAGTTGAAGGCTGCCAAACGCTTTCTGGAAGACGGGGACAAGGTCAAAGTTGTCTTGCGTTTCCGTGGACGTGAAATGGCGCATACCGAAATCGGTATGGGGCTGTTAAGGCGCATGATCGAAGATCTGGGCGCGACGGCCAAGGTTGATTTCGAACCGAAAATGGAAGGCCGTCAGGTGATGATAATCCTGGCACCTGCCGTGGCGAAAGTTGCGGACGCAAAGCCGGTTGAAGATAAATCTCCGGACGCGTAAATTCTTTTGTCCTGCCCCCGCATCTATTGCATGCTCATACGTTGACGGCATGATAGCTTGACATCGGGGGCAGGATTTCTACATCATCACAGACAGAGGGGAGCATATTGATATGAAGGTTGATATGAAGGCCATTGATATATCCCATGTGAACAAGACCTATGCCGCTTCTGGCAAAAGCCCCGAAAAAATCGCGCTCCATGATATTAATCTTACCATTCCGGCGGGGTCGATCTATGGGTTGTTGGGCCCGAATGGGGCGGGCAAATCCACCTTGATCAATATTCTGGCGGGCTTGGTGTTAAAAACATCTGGTCATGTCGCGATCTGGGGAACCGATATCGATTCCAATCCGCGGCAATGTCGCGCCAATATCGGCATTGTTCCGCAGGAGTTGAATTTTGATCCGTTCTTTTCTCCGAAACGTCTTTTGGATTTGCAGGCCGGTTTATATGGCGTACCGGCGGCAGAGCGGCATTCTGATGATTTGTTGAAAATGGTCGGATTGGCGGACAAGGCGAACGCGTACACCCGTTCGTTATCGGGCGGGATGCGGCGGCGTTTGATGATTGCCAAAGCGATGGTTCATGCGCCCCCCATTCTGGTTCTGGATGAACCGACCGCCGGCGTGGATGTCGAATTGCGCAACCAGTTATGGGAGAATGTGCGGGCCTTGAATAAAAAAGGGGTGACCATTCTTTTGACCACGCATTATCTGCAAGAGGCAGAGGAATTATGTGACCGGATCGCCATTATCAATCATGGAAAGATTGTGGTGGATGAAGAAAAGCGCAGTTTGTTGTCCCGTGTTGACGGAAAAGAAATCCGCGTGCGTGTCGCGCAACGTATTGAAAATCTGCCGTCCAACTTGATGGATCTGGATGCCCAGATCACCGGTCCGGACAGTTTTGTGATCCGGTTTGACCCCAAACGCGTCTCTGCCGGACAGATTATTTCCAAGGTCCAGACCGCAGGATTCGAAATTGTGGATTTATCGACCAAAGAGCAAGATTTGGAAGATGTCTTTTTGAAACTCACGCGGAGAGCCGCATAAAGTAACACCTCATGGCCCCGAATATCCCTGAAAATCCTTCGCAACCTCCAGAAGACCGTCCAAACGACCGTCCAGATGACAATGTGATCCTGTTTCAACCACGGCCCAAGCGGAACGATACGCCTGTGCGGCGGCCGCCACCGATGTTGAACATTCCTCCGGTGACCAAAGGACTGGTTGTGAGTCTCCTCGGGGTTCACGCAATCATCGCGGCGTTATCGGCCACGTTGTGGCCATTGGCCGCGGATTATGCCGCTATGCTGGGAGGATTTACGCCGGCGCAATGGACAGGGGGAGAGTCCTTCTTTTGGTGGACACCGCTGACTCTGGTGTCTTTTTCGTTCCTGCATGGTGGGTGGTTGCATGTGCTAATTAACAGCCTGATGCTGGTAGCGATGGGCAGCGGCTTGGAAAAATCGGTTGGACCGCGCCGTTATCTTTGGGTGTATGCAGGGGCCACGTTGTTTGCAATCTGCGCCCATCTGGCCTTTTATCCCTCATCTGCCGAGCCGGTCGTTGGGGCATCGGGAGGATTGAGCGGGGTCTTCGGGGCGATGTTGTTTGTCATGTATGGACGACGGGGACACAGCTATTCCCCCGCTCTTGTCCGCGTGGCGTTGATATGGATCGGGATTTCCGTTCTTCTGGGTGTGATGGGTGGGCCGAGTGGCGAGACTGTGGCGTGGGTGGCGCATGTAGGCGGATTTATCGCAGGAATCGGAATAATGTCGCTTTTGTCAAAACATTCCGTATAGCGTCATCGATCCTCCCGACAAAAAACACCGGCTAAAAATTCTTGGAATTAAAACCTGTCCCTGATAGACTGAGGGCATCAGCGGGACTTTTGCGCCTTATGCACAACGTGCGCGCACATATATTCTTTCCCGCTCTTTTTTCTTTCACATGACAACCAACAGGAGACACCACATGGCACGCCATTATGTGACCGAGAAACTATGCTTTGATGATCTATCCGGATGCAGGACAAAAAACGACATGGATAAAATAGCCATTGTCCATGCCTGTAAAGACCCCTGTCATCGGGAGGGTGTCGGTTATCGGGAACGAAGCCTCAGCGCCACCCATCCCCATTATTTATGGATTGAAAAACCGCATCATCTTTATTTAAATATGATCGACCCTCCGATTCCCTTGTTTCAAACAGAGATGTTTGAAGCCTTTTTTCGATTTGTGGATCGGGAAATCGTGGACCGTCCGGTTCTGATTCATTGCAACAAAGGGGAATCCCGGGCCCCCAGCCTGACCCTTTTATACATGGCAAAGCGCCTGAACCTGCTGCCAAATGAAAGTTATCAGGCCGCAGCAACGGCCTTCCGCGCACGCTTTCCCTACAAACCAGGCACTGGCATAGCCCTTTATCTGGACAAGAATTGGACAACACTCGGACTCACAACGCCCTAGGGCGCAGCATGCCCATCCTTCGTGGAGAGGGGTGTGTCCGGAAAAAAATCCCGCTCCGTCTTCTGTTCCATCACCCAGGCATAACAGCCCTCGACAAAAGAGCGTGATCGTCCGGTACATTGATCACGACGGGTCACACCTTTTTTTTGGGCCCAAACATACCCTGCCTTGTGACCAGAGCAATTCTTTGTGCACGCATACCCCTTGTATGTCCCGGACGTGTCCGGCGCTGCGACAACGGAAGACACCCCCCAGACAAGACAGGTAACACACATCAAAGGGAATCGTGTCATAGAACGTGCCATCAACCTTCCCTCTCCTATATTTCTCAGGGTCCGTTCAAAAACTTTCAGGCAATCCGATGGAAGGAAACCAACCCTACCGAATATCTTTATACGCCTTGATGTCATCCAGAGAGAAATTGGGCAGGGCCAAGTCCGGCATATTGTCCAGAATCGCAGGAATACTGGTATTAAACCGTTGAATGACGGCGGGGCTTTCGGCTTCGTAAATACGGGCCTTGCCATTGATATCAACCTTGGTAAGCTGGGTTGTCGGGGCCCCTGCCGCATCCGGTTTAAAGCTGCATTCGATCGTATTGACCGATTCCACGCCAAAAGGATCCACTTTTTTGTAATAGATCCGCACCGGATTCCCGTCCTCGACACTGACATAAACAAGTTGGTCGGGATAAGGTTCATTCAGTTCGTTATACACTTTGCAAATGCCATACTGTACCGATCCCTGTAATGGCATCAACGCCATCAGAACAATCAGAAAGAAAAACGTACCGCCGCCGATCCAGTATAACCGTTTTTTCTTTTTCTTCGGATCAACAGGAGGTGCAGGGGGCGAAGCATTTTTCTTGGAGGATTGCGGGGATGTCTGGGCCATGGTGACTCTCTATGATTTTCCCGACATGTGTCCAGACATGTGTCCCGAGAGAGCTTGTTTGTTGTAGGTATCAATCAATTCTTCGACCAATTCATCAATGACCGCACTCATTGTTGCCGATTTGGCTTCTCCGGAGTCGGATTTCAACAACACGCGCCGTTTTAATTCGTTCCGCGCACTTCCCCCGGGGAAAGAGACCGCGAGCATTTGACGCGCCCGCCCTGCCCCGAATTTTGCGTATAACCGATTGCGGATAATCACGTCTTCGACCGAAGTCGCAAACGCCCATAATTCGATCGGGCCAAGGGTGTTGATCAGATGCTGTTCATACCGGCCTTCATTGGTTCCCAAAATCAACAGAGCCGGAGCCCCACCCGCGCGCGGCCCTGTCAAGCGATAGCGGATAATATTCCGGGCCGTTGTCGACAACCCGAAACGATCACGGATATCATCCACAGCCTTGTCCGACACCGCCGTTCCCAAAACCCAGACCCCCGTTGCCAGATCCACCATATCATCGTCAAAGTCGCCCAAGAGTTGGGAGGCCAGAACGATTTGTACGCCCCGTTTCCGGCCCTCGCGTACGTCACGTACAACCTGTGCCCGCACAGAAGTCGAGGAGCTGGTGCGGTGGAATTCGTCATAACACAACCGTTTCGGAGTTTCAGCCAGATCCTGCAAATTCCGTTCATGATAATGACGGAATTTTTCAGGAATATGATGCAAGGATTCGGGGCCAACCCACCAACTGCGCACCAAAGCCTGCCGCGCCAACATATACATCACCGCCGTTTGACGATCGGCGGTATCATCCCCCTGTGGCGATACATCCATCAAATCCAGAGAACAGACACGCGCGCCCGCAATATCAAACTGGGTCACCGATGACAGAATAGGATAATCGCGCACCGCCGATGTCACCATCCGTTCGAAGGCCGAAATCACGGATTCCGAACTTGCTCCGATCGAGGTTTCCTCGAGAAGGGAGCGGATTTGGGGGCGCCGTGCCGCCGTAATCGCATCATTCAGAGTCGGCATAGCGTGGCGTTGCGCACGGACGGCCTCCAACATCATCCCACGGTCGAATAACCCCTCCACCACATCCCACCAATAAGGGTCCACGGGAAGATGGATATTGTGTTTCTGAATCATATCATCAATATCGGCATCCAGACGCGGCAAATACGGACGGGGCTCTGCATTGGCCATTTTATCATCGCGCCAGCGATACATTTCATCGACCACCAGACCCGCGAGTTGGGGAATCCCGTCATAGGCCCGCTCATTCCCCGGCGGCGTACACAACAGGGTCATCAATTCCACCAGATAACTGCGCTCGTCAATCAAAGGATAGCGACACCCCAACTGGGTATCGAACGGGTTGATCGCATATTGCCGCGACATTTGAAGACGGTAATAAGCCGATTCGTGCTGCCGTTCGACGGGCAAAGCCTCCTTCACCAAGGACACCAAACCGGACGAGGAAGGCCCGATATCAATAATCGCAATATAGGGCAATTTCGCCAATCCAGGTGTCAAAATAGTCCCAAGGTTCAACGTGTTCATCAACACCGATTTCCCCGCCCCTGGCTGCGCAAAAATCAAATCGAACCATGTTGTGGTTAAATTGGTTCCGGTCTGGTATGGCCAGACTTTTCCGTCCGGTGTCCGCAACATAATGGCTCCCGCCGAAAACGGGCTGGACGGGCGTTGCCACGGCAACAGCTTCATGACCTCACGCATAGGCGCAATGGCCACAGGCGCCGTCCCTGCACAATGAATCCCCATGGCCGACGCCATCACACAATCCAGAGGATCCCCGGACGCAGAGCTTACCTGCGCATAGCCCCAACTTTCGACCGACTGCATCAGAACCGACAAACGATCCTGCGCCAGATTAGCCTCCGCCTTGGGCGCCCATGTCGCAAACGATACCCGCAATTTGACGACAGGTTCGCTACGCGCCATCGCCTGCAACCCTTCCAAGGAATACTTGATTTGCTTGTTCAGGGCGTTGGTCACGCTCATCAAGGTTGCCACCAATGTTTTAAACGCCGTGGCTTCGGCGCCCCCGCCCTCGATCAACATCGAAATCCGGAAAGGCACTTTCGAATCATACAAACGATTGAGCAACATCGGGAACGGAGCAACCTCCATCGGGCCCAAGGTCATATCGGCCCCGGCCCAGTTGGTATCATCGATCTGGACAACGGGCCCTCCGGTCAAGCGGGCATCTCCGACCGAAATTTGATCGGCAATCGATGGCCAGATAATATCCGACAAATCAAACTGACTGAGCGGCGCACGTGCAGGGATCGGGTCGCCCGGCAAACAGGCCTGCCAATTTTCATTCGCACGGGACGGAAATAAATTATTGCGCACAGAGCGCAACGCATCGTGCACCTCCATCAACTCGGCGCGAACTCCCAATTCGTTTAAAGCCTGCTGAATCCCCGTGACATAGCTTTTGTGCCGTGTGCGCAGACTTTCAATTCCGGCGAGAGGATTCTGGCCATAGGGAGCATTGACCCATTTTTTATTCTGGTCCTGTTTTTCCTTGGCCACACGTTCCAATTCGCTTTTGGTTAAGGACGTGGGGCGCGTCCACAACACAAAATAACATTCTTCATGACTGAGGATCGTGGCCAGATTTTTGATTTTCTCGTCAATCAAATCCGAGACATCCAAGCCCACGTTGTCGGCGGTCGAGAACACAGGGCGGTTCAGATTTTCCAAATGCGAGCGGATCCGCCCGGGATCCCGTGTAAAGAAAATCTGCATCGCATGGCCGGGGCGGTCAAATTTCGCCCCCAGCTTCAACGTGGCGGCTTCGACCAGAAAATTATATTCCTCTTCCCCGATAATCTGCCGACTGCCATCGACTTTCAGATACGACACCAACGACCCGTCGCTGGCGGCCAACGTCACTTCGTTATCCACGGTTTCCAGGCGGATAAAGCTGCTCACCGACTGGCGCAGCGCGTTTTGAAAGGGATAGAAAATTTTTTCTAGAAAATTCATGGGCATCAATCAGTTACGTTACGATAACGTCCTACTATACAGATTTTCTTTAAATAGAAAACCTGTTCCCTGCAATTCTTGATGAAAAATTACGGATTAAGCGACAGTTTTGAGGGTATTTTTATACAGATTGGTCCACAGAGTCGGGGCACGATCCCCGAATGGACCATCTTTCGAACGCCAATAAGCCAGAATCTGCGGAAACTGGTTAAATTCCAGATCCGCTTCCTTGATCAACCGACGATCCAACGGCAACAAACGAATCCCGCCCAACCGCTCGGCCCGCTCGGCATAATACCGACCCGTTAAAAAGTCTTTTAACACGGTGGACAGAACATACGGATCATCCGTCTGAATCCGCCGCCGCGCTTCCTCACGCCGCGCCATCACACCATCCAGTGTCGTGCGGGCGGCTTCGGCCATAGGCCCTTGGGAAATACGGGCGACATAAACAGCGCGCATAATATGGTGCAAATCCACTTGCGAAATTTCGGGCAACCACACCAAAACACCGGATCGCATCAACGTTGCCTGATCCATGTTGAAACATTGGTGACAAAAAATACAGGTGGTCGCCAGATTGCTCATGACCAGATTTTTGGGATTCTGATCGATGAAATGAACATCCTGATAACGGTCAGCCTTAAATCCACAACACTGGCACACACCGGAATCTCGATCCAACACCGCTTTTTTCAGCTCGGGAGTCAAAACGGAAACCCCCGCCGTGCCAACAGACACGGAGGGGCCGGAAGAACGGAGACTGCCCGATGGACGGGCAATCCCTAAAGTCAGAGGTAAATGTTTCATACTCTGTAACGCTATATCTCTTATTTAACGGCGTTAAAGGTTTTGATATTGTCCAGTTTCTGAACTTCTACACCAGCACCGGTTCCCACCAGATTCTGCATTGCTTCGGTGATCAGCGGAATGGTAAACAACCCACCGCCAACAGCCAGACGAATTGCCCCTTCTTTCAATGGGACATTGCTTGGATTTTCCACGTGGTCCTTGATTTTCAGGATCCCCAGAACCGCAAACATCACGCCCATAATATAGGCAATCGCCGTAATAAACCCTGGCAGACCACCAATCTGGTCGGTAATGGTTTTGGTGATGGTGGTAAAGCTATTTCCACCACTCGCGTGTGCATCCTTACTGGCCATCAGCCCCGTCACCAACGACGCCGACGTGTAAGCGGTTAAACGATTCAGTTTTTTATTCAGTTTCAGCATGATTTTCCTCCTCGATGCCAAGTTTTCAGTAAAATGTTACACCAACTGTGCTCAAACCCAAAGTGGTTTGTACAGCATTCATCAATGGGCCCAGATTCACCGCCAACGCTCCCCCGAAAATATGGGTAACCGCTGCCATCAACGAAGCCTGACCACTTCCCTCCGCAACCTCTTTCAAAATGAAGAAGCCACGCAGAAAACTAATATAACCAATAATCGTCATAAACACGAGAATGGTCGAAATAACTGCCAGAATATGATCATCAACAACCGTATCACCTGTTGTCGTTTCCAACATCGCAAAGGTCGCCACCGTCGAGCTTTGGAACATCGAGGTCGAGAACGCGCCCATAATCGTGCTTAACGAAAACAAAACACCAGCGACGACAATCATCATAATCGTACCCAAACCAGCAGGGCCACGCGGGCCATCTTGAGATGTTTTCAAAAGACGACCAATCGCAGCAACCACCAGAACCAGGCCAGCCAGATAGGCAAAGGCAAAAATCAAACTCATTAACGGCGTGTATATATCGAGGAACAATGCCACCAACATCGAATCCAGCCCAAAGCCACCGCCCACGGACCCATTATAGGCACTAATTTTGCTCATCGCATTATCACCACCCGTGAGCAAATTCTGGGCCGCTTCGCTAATCAACGGCAAAGAAAACAAAGCCCCACCGGCAATAAAACGTTTGACAGCATCCGACAAGGGGTGGTGACCGGGATCCAGAACATGATCCTTTAATTTTAAAAGAGCCATAACCGCCATAATCAAGCCCATCAGATACGCCATCGCCGTTACAAAGCCCGGCAACCCGTTGGACGCACTCATGACGTTACAGATGATATCGCTGAGCGTCCCGTTCCCCTTACAGGACCCAACGTGGAAAAAACTATCAACGGCCGAGTTAACCGTGGAACGAACCTTGGCCAGACCCATGCTGGTCAAGACATCGGCAACCTTGGTGACCGTGCCGGTGGCTACACTCGTAACAGCACCGACCAAACTTCCAAAAACATCGGCCCGCGATGGTTGCGGGAACCCGACAGTCAGAAGCAGTGTGAATACACACAGCAGGGAGATCTTTTTAAACGAAAAAGATTTGACACTCATTCCACACACCCCGACCGTTGAGACGGTACTTTTTTAGATGGCACTCTTATACCCCTTCATTAGAACAGATCTCGACATAAATTGCAAGTTTTCTGCGCACATTCTCTGGAAATCAGATAGGAATATTGTAGGAAGAAAAGATGACAAAAGGCTTAATAGTCCGTTTCAGCCAGTTTCAGCCGATTCCAGCTCCATGGGACCGAAGCCCCCCCCCTTATTCTCCTACAAATCCACGGGTTCCCTGTACCACCCAGCCCGTAGAGGTTTCCCGCACAGAGGTAATCCGCCCCAAACCGGTGATGGTATCGCCAACCGCAACCGAGCGGAACTCACCCTCTGTCCCGAGAGACAAAACAGCCGCTCCGGGACGCGCACTGCGCAAAACCCACCCCGTTGCTTTGACCGACGCGGATTTCTGGGGAACATAAGCCTTCGCCGCTGCCGTCGATACAGCCGTTTGTTTCACTTTATGAGCGGATTTCCGAACAACAGGCTTTACAACGACGTCTTTCGGAGAGACCGGAGACGCAGCCACCTCTTTCTGGGATGCTAATTTGGCTTCCAAATCAGAAATTTTTGACTTCAACGCGCTCACATCATCCGAAGGGGCTGGTTTTGACACGGTCTCGTCGCGGGCCTTTAATTGAGTCTCTTTGTCCGAGAGATCTTTTTGCAGTTTGGCAATCTGGGCAAGGGCCGAATCAAGTTTGGCCTGCATCTGTGTATCTGCGGCAGGCACGGCAGACGCGGCAGACGTTGGGGCCCCCATTGAGACAGGAGCCGAGACAGGAGCCGGGGCCAAAGTTGCCGGAGCCAAGGCCGCCGCATCCGGTGCCGCCGCATCCGGCTTCTTGATCGCCTCGACCGTTGGAAAATCGGAGACCGGCTTGACATCCGGAGAGATCGCCTGAACCAATGCCCCCCCTGCTGATCCCCCTGCTGATCCCCCTGCTGCCGCCCCTGGCGCCCCCCCTACAGGAGCCGTGGCACCCGTCGACGTTGGTGTCGGGGTTGGAGTTGGAGTTGGAGTTGGAGTTGGTGTCGGGGCAGAAACCGGGGCCAAGCTTGCCGGAGACGTCGGAGATACGGGGGCCTCCGCGTGTGGAACAGGTTGCACACCGGATTGCGGCGAATTTAACACCTCTGGATTGGCCATCAATCCGCCCTGATCCGGCGAAACATGCTGTTGTCCCGATGCATCCGCCACAGATGCCTCAGGAGGAGATCCCTCAGGAGATCCGGTTACCGCTCCGGCAGGCATATCCGTAGCCGCCGCAAGCGCAGGAACTGTCTCTGTTCCGGCTGTTGCGGGTACGTCCTCATGCTTGCCACCGCGCAAAATCATAAACCCGAACACGACAACGGTGGCCACCACAACCGTAAGAATAACCGTCAAGGTAGAATTCTTTTTCTTGGGCGGCGGTTCGGGGGTCTGTTGGGTCTCTGCGAGCCCCTCATCCGACCAATCATCCTCATAAGATGATGGAACATCCTCATAAGCCGTGTCTGCCGGTGCCCCGTCATCGGACGGAAGATCGTCATACGGACGGGTCGCGTCATACCCATCATCATAACCGGAATCATGCGGGGCATTCTCATATAGGTCTTTTTGATGATCATCGTGTGACATGGTGTATTCCGTTGAATGACGTTAGAGTGGTGTTTGAAAAGAGTGGTTTTGAAACGTGGTGGAAAAATAACTACTGCGCAGCCCCGCTGGAAGACGGGGTCTGTCCATTGGCAGCCGGCATATAACCTCCCTGCTGCAAGAATTGTTGCCCCTGCAATCCATATTGCAATTGTTGCAAAGGATTCATATATCCGGTGCCTTGTTGTTGGTAAGGATTAACCGTTGCAGGTTGCTGTCCTCCTGGTTGTTGACCAACGGCAGCCGTCGATACCCCGGCGCGCGCGCGCAAAAGGGAATCATCGGTGAGGGGCTCCATAAACAAAACCCCGATGGCTGTGCCCGCAGCAACAATAACCAAAGGTTCCGTTTTCTTCGCATCTTCATCCAGAATATCGCTCATCGACGAGGCCGCTTCGCTGACCCCTTTTCCGAATTGTTGCTTGGTATTCATTTTTTGGGAAGAGGTCACGGTGGATGAACTGCTTTGCGACGTGGTGGTGGTGGTCTGCGCATAAGCATCCCCAAGCCCTTCGATAAATTTCGCCGCGGCCGGAAGAATGACGCGCCGGAAATACCGATGATCCACATCGGTTGCAACCCCCGTTAAGGAAGATTTCGGATCAACCGCATAAGCATTGATAGGCACACTGGTTCCTTTTTTGGTGACAAGCGTCGTAAAGGTAATCACCAGATAATCGTCTTTTCGGGTAAATTTTCCCAACAACTTGCCCCCGTTAAACGTTCCGGACGCAATCATTGCAACGACTGGCCCCGGAATATCCGAATTTGCCTCCAACATCATTTGAGCATATTCGATTTTCCCTGCGGGCAAAATAATCGTTACAGGCTTTTTAACCTCTGCCACTCCGACAGAGGCTGCTGTCCCCGCCGCGGCCAGATCTCCGGTCGCTACTGCGCCATCGGGAGCGGTTTTCATCAAATCCGCCATACTCACAACTTCGATATGCTGCAACTTTTTGTCTTTGGCCCGATTATTCAAAATTTCGTTAAACTGGTTGGACATGCCCGACACCATACCGTTCAAACGGGCTTCCCGCTGAGGGTCGGTTTGAGGTTTCTGCTCTACCGCAACTTGCTCTTGCTGGGATTTGGCACGTTCTTCCTGCATTTGCTGCCAACGCAACAACGGATCTTCCGATTTCCTGGAATCATCCGTTACCTCCAAGACCGCTTTAGGTGGATCTATCGGCGTAGCAATCGCACTGGTTCCTTTTTTCTGGGCTTCTTCGACAACCTGCTGGTTGCGCTCCTCCAACGCTTCTTTCATCACCGGTGTGAGTTCGCTGGTTCCCGGAGCATCTTTCAGATCATTTCCCGCCGATTTCGACAGGACGGATGTCGGAGTTGGCGTGGAACTTCCGCCGAACAAGGACACCATCGCAATCACGACAATAACGGCAGCCCCGATTAAGCCAAACTTGACCATCGGGCTGTTTTTCCAGGAGGATTCAATCGATTTCCCTTGCGAGTCGTCGAACTCTTCAAAACCGGAATCCTGATCGAGATCAGGTTCGTTCATGGGGTCCTGACCAAATTCGTTACTAGTATTGCTCATTCGATGTCTCCTTGTACGAGAGATAAGCTCTGACCATTTTCCCTTTATCCGACAAAAGGACAACCGGCGTATAATTAAGAGAATAAACTTTCATGCCATCGGCAGATTGCACGGATTTCAACCACGCAGGCGACAGCATGGTATAAGGTGTCCGGACATACATCATCCCGCCGTTTTTATACGCACTCGTCCGGCCATCAATACCATCGACCTGCAACCTGACCACACTGGCTCCTGCGGGAACCCCCATCAGAACGGATGTCATAAAATCATCGCCCGCCTTCGTGGTTACAGGTGTTTCGACCGGAGGCACAATCCCCTTGGGACCGATTTCAGGAATCTGGACATCCAGACGAACATGGACTGATTTCCGCTCTGCCTTCAAAGAGAAGATCACCGGAGGATTAAGCCCCAACAACCGCATGGAAATATTGCCACTGGCAAATTCCGACGTCGGGGTAATACGCAGCATATGACTGCCTTTTTCCGGCTGTTCAATCTGGAAATCGCCTGCCCATGTCAAATCCTGAATGGGCCAGGGCTGCCCCGTCACGTCAACAATGCTCACGGTTGTGACATTCCCAATGGCTGTTTTAACGACCAGTGGTTTTGTTCCCGGATCCAAAGAAATCGTCTGGAAAGCCGACTCAGGCTCCGGCGTTGGATAAACCGGAGTTTCAACCGCTTGCGCTGTTTCGTCATACATCTCCATAATCCGGCGAATTTCGGATGGCTTCAACGGCATCGCCTGATCCGTGGCGGTTTTAAAGGCTGTCCGGCGCAATTCGGCATCGTCTTTCCGGCGTTGCGCGTCTTCGCTTTCCTTCCGCGCCTCCGCCGACAATTCATTGGTCAAATTCAATCCGGGTGCATTCGGGTCAACACCCGGAATTTGTGGGTCTGTTGGCGCAGATACCGAGGCAGATTCAGGAGCCTTCTTATTTGCGGCAGCCTCACTATTTTCTTGATTAAGATAAGCGGATACGCTGGCGGCAGGCGGCTGATTTGCGGTCGGTGTGGCAGGGGCAGCCGGCGTGCCGGACGCGGCCGGTGTATCTGTGACAGATAATGTCGGAGCCGCAGCAGCAGACGCGGTTGGTGGCGTATTCAGGACGGTTTCGGCCTTTTGCTGGGACGATCCCTGGGACGATCCCTGGGACGATCCCTGTGCATCCGCCAATGACGGAGCCGGAGACGGCGCAGGTGTCGACTCCTGAAACAGGGTTTGCGAGGGAGGCTGAGCACCAGCCCCCTCTTGCACAGCAGCCTGGGCATAAACGACCGATGCACTGCCGACGCTGATAAGGCCCGCAATGACCAGCTTTTTCAAGAACGGTGAATATTTTTTCATGCACACCCCGTGCGACTCTCTAAAAAATGAACAGAATCAGGAGATAAACCCCTGTCAGAATTTCCCAGAAGAATATACTGGAAAATAAAACAGAGCAATATCAATAATGTCCTCCGCCCCTCTCGTCAGAAGAAAATTTGATGACACCTGAACTATTTGGCAATCCACTGCTCAATTCCAACCCCGTTTGGACTTTCCAGTTTTGGGACGCGCACGATCAACAAAGTCACCAACATTTTATCTTCCCGTGCGGTTGATCCGACCTGATAAGTCACCGCCAGAGGAACTTGGACTTGCCATTGGTAACGACCGTTAATGGGTCCCTCGGATATCAGAATCGGCGCACTGGCCGGAACAGCCGAGACAACCTGACGGTTTTTTTCGACCATATCGATAATTCCCGACTTATCCAGAGCCGAGGTAAAACTGACCCAACCCAGACGGGTAAAATTGCGGGAAGACTGCTGTAAACGGCGTTTATAGTCGTTAAACCCGAACGTCATCACTTCGGTCGCGGCCTGCGCGCTCCACGACATCAGGGCCGGAACGCTCAGATTTGGCTCGCTTAAAGGCACCATTGGGACCAATCGCCCATCTTCGGTGGTTGCAAAATACCGGTTTTCAGGCTTCCGCGCCAAAATGATAAAATACATGGCGAATACAAGCGCCAGAATAATCATGGCCTCAATGACCGCAATCCGCAACAGGCTACGATACCCATCCCGATAGAACTCATTCCGGACCACCACCGATCCAACAGCCTTTAACATTTCGGCTTCGGCTTGCTCCGTAGTAACCTTCGGGGCGACGGGACGTGCCTGCCCTCCAGCTTGCGCCGCCCCTGGAGGACGCGGACTTTGGGGACGCGGATTTTGGGGAGGTTGTCCCACCGGAGGCTTGACATCAGACATTTCGAATAACTCTCTTTATATTTCCACACACGATCAGCTAAAAACCCGTTTACTCATTCCCGTCCAGCATCAATTCCCTGACAAAAGACGGCAAATCCGTAATCCGCCGCCGCTTGCTGCGTTCGGCCTCCAGAATAGACTGCGCCGTGACAATCGACCGATCCAGATTATGATTGACAATAATATAGTCATATTCCGAATAATGCGAAATTTCGTCCGATGCTTTTTTCATGCGCTGTTGAATGACAATCTCATCATCCTGTTGCCGCGAGCGTAAACGGCGCTCCAACTCGGCCTGTGACGGCGGCAAAATAAAGACCGTCACCAGATCATTGACCAATTTCTGTTTCAATTGCTGGGTTCCCTGCCAATCGATATCAAAAATAATGTCCTGACTGTTGGCCAAGGCTTTCTCGACTGGCATCAGGGGAGTGCCATAATAATTTCCGAATACTTTTGCATATTCCAAAAGCTCATTGTTTTCAACCATTTGGTCGAATTTTTCCCGACTAACAAAATAATAATCCTTGCCATCGACTTCCCCCGGACGAGGGGGACGTGTAGTGACGGACACGGAAATACTTAACTGGGGGTCGCGCTCAAGCAAGGCACGGGTAATAGTCGTCTTTCCGGCTCCGGATGGCGAAGACAGAATAAACAATAACCCGCGACGTTTAATTGGTAGAATTGACATGCCGCAATTCTACATATTTGTTAGTCTATGTCACGAGTTTTTATCTCACAGAGCATTTGCAGAAGGATAAACATGATGAAGATACCGAATCCCCGCCGTATTCTGATTACCGGAGCCTCGAGCGGCATTGGCGAAGGTTTGGCTCTCGCTTACGCGCGACATGGCGCAACCCTGTTTCTGACGGGACGGAACGGGGAACGGCTGGCATCTGTGGCCAAACGATGCGAAGAAAACGGTGCCACCGTCCTTACAAACACCCTCAATGTGTGCGACCGGATGGCGATGAATCACTGGATCTCGACGATCTGCGCCGAATCCCCTCTGGATCTGGTCATTGCCAATGCGGGGATTTCCGGTGGGTTTGACGGACAATCCCTGAACCGGATCACCGATGATTACAAAATCTTTGATACCAATCTCAACGGAGTTTTGAACACACTCTATCCGGTGATCCCCGTCATGGTGTCTCGAAAATCCGGACAGATTGTCATCATCAGCTCGCTGGCCAGTTTTATGCCAATGCCCTCGGCCCCTGCCTATGCCGCATCGAAAGCTGCCGTCCGGTTCTATGGCGAAGCCCTGACCACAAAACTGGCCCCTTACGGTATCGCCGTCAGTGTCGTTTGCCCGGGATTTATCAAAAGCCGGATGACCGATAAAAACACATTTCCCATGCCGTTCCTGATGGAGACAGAGCAGGCCGTTGCTGTGATAAAAGACAAAATTGACCGGAAAATTCCGTTTTTTGCCTTCCCGCTCCCGATGATTCTGGCCATAAAATGCATGACGATCCTTCCCCGTCCGATCACCCGCGCAATTTTTGCATGGCTGCCCCACAAAAAAAGCTTGCCAAATTTGTAAATTCCATACACTCTGCGCAAAAGATTGGTTGTATTTGATCACAGGAAAAAATCCTAAGATTGTTTCGTGTGGCACGTATGGGTAAACATAAATGAATGTAACATCTATCGAAACAAACGTTGACAGGGCAGTACAGATATTAAAAGCCCTGTCCAATCCACGGCGGCTTTTGGTCCTCTGCGCCCTGTGCGGAGGCGAAAAATCCGTGGGCGAATTGGAAATGATCATCAAAATTTCACAATCGGCTCTGTCCCAACATCTGGCAAAGCTGCGGGAAGATCATCTGGTAAAAACCCGACGTGAGGCCCAAACGATTTATTATTCTGTCAGCAGCTCCGCCGTGCACGAACTTCTCGGTTGCCTCAGCGGCATTTACGGAGAAGATAGCCCCCCTCACGCGGCCTAGGGCGTGTTCGAGCGGCATAAAGTGAGCAAGCGATCCACATCAAGTTTTTTCAGCATCCACATGGAATAGTGGTCAAGAAGATAAAAATACCACGTTGGGGAGTGTTGTCTGCGCAGCAGGCTTTCGTCGACTTTTTTGCACAAATCTTGCGGATCAAATCCCGCCCATCGTCCAACAACCGGATAGATAAGATAGCCCACATTGCCGCCTGCGATCGGCGCAATGGCCAGCAAGACCGTCAGGATTTTCTCTCGATCCCACGAATGTGCGTTCAAAACGGCTGCGGCAGACTCGAAACTACGCTTATCCTGTTCTGTATCCAGAAAAAAAAGCTCGGCCAAAAGAAGATAGATATCACATTTGGATTCAGATGAAGACGTATTCATAGGACAGTATTTTTCGCTGTTTTGACGGGTAGAGGATAGCATATATCCGGTTATGTGCACAATATGTCGTTCCGGCACAAGGGCCGAGACCGGTTTTTCGCACCTTCTCCGGAAGCGTTTTTTGGGGAGAACCGCACAATCAGGCCTTTTCATTTCGGACAATTGACCGTATAGACATACCCATGCAGTATCACGAATATAGGGGTGAGGATTCATCATGACATCAGAAAAGACAGAGCCAGAAAAAACAAATATTGTAACCGATGCCATTATTATCGGGGCGGGGCCTGTGGGCTTATTCGCGGTGTTTGAATTGGGGTTGTTGGATATCAAAGCACATCTGGTGGATATTCTGGATCGTCCGGGGGGACAATGCACCGAATTATATCCGGAGAAACCGATTTACGATATTCCCGCCTATCCGATTATCACAGGGCAGGAATTGACCGATAATCTTCTGAAACAGATCGAACCGTTCCACCCAACATTCCATTTGTCACAAATGGCCGAGTCCGTGACCAAAACCGAAGACGGAAAATGGAAGGTGGTGACCGATGTGGGCACGACCTTGATCGCGCCAGTCATTGTTATTGCGGCCGGTGGTGGATCGTTTATGCCCAAAAAACCGGCGCTTCCCGATATTGAATCCTATGAAGGGCACTCGGTATTTTATGCTGTACGCAAAATGGATCACTTCAAGGGAAAAAATCTGGTGATTGCAGGGGGCGGAGATTCGGCGCTGGATTGGACCATCAACCTGCAACCGATTGCCAATCACGTGACCTTGATTCACCGCCGTGATGAATTCCGCGCCGCACCGGACAGCGTCAATAAAATGCGCGAGTTGGTGGCTGCCGGAAAAATGACATTGAAAATTGCCGATCTGGTCGGGATCGAGGGGACAGCTCCCCGGATGACGGGGCTACGCGTCAAAACCAAAGACGAGGGTGAAAGCGTAATGGCCTGTGATACCTTGTTGGCCTTCTATGGCTTGACCATGAAACTGGGGCCAATTGCCAATTTTGGATTAAACCTGCATGAAAATCTGATTCCGGTGGATACCGAAAAATTCGAAACATCGGAGCAAGGGATCTTCGCGATCGGCGATATCAATTATTATCCCGGGAAATTGAAATTGATCCTCTCTGGTTTCCATGAAGCCGCATTGATGGCGCAGCAAGCTTTCCGTTATATTTATCCGGATAAGAAATTGCGCTTCCAATACACGACGTCGTCCAGTGATTTACAAACCAAGCTGGGCGTGAATTAGGCAGGGTTTATGGCACCGTTCACTTTCAACATCATGGATGCAGCAGGGTACGGATATTATCGTGTCTGGACCGAACGCGCCTACCTATTGAAATTGGCCCTTATTCCGCTGATGATCAAATTTGCCTGCACGATTGCGTTGTTGGTACTGGGTTTTCAGGACAATATTTTACGCCAGGGATTGGTCTTGCTGCCGGGGGTTCTAGCCGAAGGATGGGTGTTGGCGCAATTCTTGCGCACCCTTTTGAAAGACGAACGTTGGCCGACCTATTTGCCCGCCGAAATCGATGACAAGGTGCTGGACCGCTTGTTGCTGCGGGCGCGGGGGATTGTGGCGGCTGTGCTCGCCTATGGGTTAATCGCCTTGGCCAGTTATGCGCTGCGGTATCTGGTCTTCGGGGGGGGTGTTCGGGCAACTAGGGTTATCGGATGGGAATGTGCCACATCTGCCGGCGGACACCAATCCGGATTCCGGGAACATGCCGATTACGCTTCTTGTCCTGTTGCCAATGTTGGGCTTGAGTGTCGGGCTGTTCTGGGGATTCCGCTTGATGTGGGTGTATATTCCGTTTTCGGTTTTGATGCCAATTCGTGATTATCTGGCGGCGGTAAGAGGATGGATGGTATCTTTACGCATGATGGCGTTGTTTTTTTGCTGCATGATGCCCGTGATGTTTGTCCTGATGGTTCTCTCCCGTATTGCGTCAGGGTTTATTCAGGGATTGGGCGGGGGCGATGACGTGGCGCGATTTATCATGGTCTTTGTCGCGGTTGTCGCCGAAACATTGATTGGGCTGGTCGCGACAGCGGCCTTTGTGTGGGCCATGCGGGACTTTTTGCCCAAAAATCCTGACGTGCTGAAAGAACTTCCAAAGTTACGGGGGGACGAATGAAATTATACGTGACCGATTTTGAGGGTGTGGAACACGAACTTGAAGCGATTGAAGGCTGGCGCGTGATGGAAATTATCCGCGATTACGGTTTGCCGATTAAGGCGGAATGCGGCGGAGCTTGCTTGTGTGGAACCTGTCATGTCTATGTCCATCCGGAGTGGATGGATAAACTTTATCCCAAAACCGATGACGAAGAAGACCGTTTGATGGAAGACGCGGTGGGGGTCGAAGAGCATTCCCGTCTGTCATGCCAGATCCTGATGTCGGATGCACTGGATGGTCTGCGCGTGACAATGGCCCCGGGATCACGCAAGGATTAGGCGTTGGTTGATCGTATGGATCTGCGGTGAAAACGCACGATTCGCGATCCAAAAGATTATAGATCACCTCTAAAAACCCGTCATTCCGGCGAAAGCCGGAATCTTGAATCTTTTGAAATCAAAGAGATACCAGCTTCCGCTGGTATGACGATAAGGGTTCTTAGAGGTGATCTATAAGTAATGACACGCCCTAGGGCGTGTCATCGCTTTCAATGCGTTCCACTTTGGCGCCGCAAGCTTCGAGTTTGCCCGTCAGGTTCTCATAGCCGCGATCCAGGTGGTAGATACGATCCACAATCGTTTCGCCTTCGGCCACCAGACCCGCCAGAATGAGGGAGACGGATGCACGGAGATCGGTCGCCATCACTTCCGCGCCTTTCAATTTCTTGACACCGCGCACCAACGCCGTGTTGCCATGAACCGTAATGTCGGCGCCCATGCGTTGCAATTCCGGCACGTGCATAAAGCGGTTCTCGAAGATTGTCTCGGTCACCATCCCTGCGCCTTCGCACATGGTAAGCATCGTCATAAACTGGGCCTGCAGATCGGTGGCAAAGCCAGGATATGGCTCGGTCATAATGTCGGTGCCGACCAAAGGTTTTCCGTTGCGGTGAACAATGACATCCTGTCCATCTTCTTCGATGGTCACACCAGCGCGGTTGAGGGGCGCAATAAGGGATGTCAGAAAATCGGTGCGGGTTTTTTGCAAACGGACTGTTCCACCGGTCAATGCCACCGCAATCATAAAGGTTCCGGTTTCGATGCGATCGGCAATCACGTCATGCGTCATGCCATGCAGGTAAGGCACGCCTTCGATCCGGATTTCAGAGGTTCCAAGCCCCGAGATTTTGGCCCCCATTTTGATCAGAGCTTCGCCTTGATCCACGATTTCCGGTTCGCGGGCTGCATTGACCAGAACAGTTTCGCCTTTGGCCAGCGTAGCGGCCATCATCACGTTTTCCGTGGCACCGACCGACACTTTCGGGAATAAAATCCGCGCCCCGCGTAAGCCTCCGGCCGGGGCTTTCGCCCTGACATAGCCTTCATCCAAGGTAATGTCGGCGCCCATGGCACGGAAGCCGTCCAGATGCAGGTCAATCGGACGTGTACCAATCGAACATCCCCCCGGCAGCGAGACCGTTGCCTCGCCCATACGGCCCAGCAACGGGCCCATCACCAGAATGCTGGCGCGCATTTTGCGCACCAAATCATACGGAGCCTCGGTCGAGGTAATATTGTTGGCGTTGATAATGGCCACGCCATCACTGCGCAACCCGATGGATACACCCATTTCTTTCATCAGGGCGGCAAGGGTGCGAATATCTTGCAAGCTGCACGGCATGTTGGTGAATTGCACGGGATCACCGGTGAGCATGGAGGCGCACAGGTGTTTGAGAGCCGCATTTTTCGCGCCACTGATGGGAATATTCCCGTTCAGAACCGTGCCGCCCTGAACACGGATTTTATCCAATTCCGATGCCTTAATCACGGCATGCGGATCAATGGAAAGAAAGTCCGGTTGATCGGGAAACAGCGGGTGTTGTTTGGCAGCGGCGTTGGTCATGGTGCACTTTCTTTGTTATTGTTTTTTCTATCCGTTTTCAGCGGATAATTGTTTTATTCGATCGATTCGTCGTAATCTTTAAGACTCTTTGAAACGAACTTATTCTTTTTATAGCGCTCCTTTAAAAGCAGTAATTCTTTATCTGTTCCCGCGCAGTATGTTCGGGATTGTTCTTGCAAAAACAGGACGCGTTCTGCGTCATAAGGATCCTCCGAACGAAAATGATCGCATAAAGCACGCCGTTCTTCGAAGGTTTGAACATCTTTCGGAAGGGCTGTTTTCTCCGCTCCGTATGATGGGGTAAACACCAAGCCGAAAGCGCAAGACAAAACAATTGCATACATATATTTCATTCAGTATCTATCACGTCTTTTCTATACAAAAGCAGCAGGGGCATAACTCTTTAAGGGGATGGTGTATTCCGCCCTCTTGCCAAACTGAATCTCCAAAACAACCCCGAAATGAAAGTTTCGGCGGCGAATACCTTCATGGCATCTTGGTTGTCTTGGGTATATGCGAAACCACATCCCAACAATCCAATTAACGTAGCGCCAGCAAATGCAGCAGATAATTTTCTTCTTGAATCCCAGCTCATGTTATAACTCCTTATATCCTTCTTAACTCGAGTAATTTATAGTTCCATTTATCGTTGGGTATGTTCACCTACCCCTAATCTCCTCATAAGATCCTTATATCCTCGGTAAGGTCACGCCACGTTGAGCCATATATTTGCCCGATCGATCAGCATAGGACACATCACAGGGGCTGGATCCTTTA
>CAZMZK010000002.1:0-38626 GCA_964570705.1 uncultured Micavibrio sp. | reverse complement strand
CTGATGACTCTTATAATAAAGTGACATAGGAGAACATTTAGGAAGAGGAGGCATAAGCCCGAAGAGGATGAAGACAATAAGAAAGATGATCCAGATACAGGACTCTTTTTTGACAAAGATGATGAAGAATAGTTGCCTTTGGCTGTATAAATGACTTCCTGTCCTTTTACTTTTCCTCAGTCCTGATTATCTCAATTTAGACTTATACTACGCTAAAAAATGACAATTTTAAGCATCCAGCAGTGAATAACGACCTTATTCACCGCATTTTCTGCTGTAATTAAACTTGCTATTGCGGTAAATAAAGGGTATATTCACCTTAAATAATGCGGTGAATAATATGTGGATACACGAACATCAAAATTGGACTAACTTTAGTTGGGATGCCGAAATGCTCTCCCCCAAACTGGCAGACATACGCCATCGTCAGGGTCGTCTGCTAGGACGAATGGAAGGACTTGGTTTTGAACTAAAACAGGAAGCAAGCTTAAACACCTTAACACATGACATTGTTAAATCTTCTGCAATTGAAGGGGAGATACTCAATCCTGAAGAAGTAAGATCATCAATTGCAAGGCGTCTCGGAATTGATATCGCAGGTCTCGTTTCAACCAGCCGGAATGTTGAAGGTATTGTCGAGGTTATGTTAGACGCGACACAAAATTTTTCTAACCCTCTTACAACAGATCGTTTATTCGGATGGCATTCTGCATTATTCCCCACAGGACGCAGTGGTATGCAAAAGATTACAGTTGGGAATTGGAGAAATCTCGATGCAGGACCAATGCAAGTTATATCAGGACCAGTAGGACAAGAGAAAGTTCATTTCGAAGCGCCGAGCGCCGATAGGCTTGAAAATGAAATGGCCACTTTCCTAACATGGTTAGATCAGAAGATCGATCTTGATCCTGTCCTTAAAGCAGGTATTGCTCATCTATGGTTTGTAACTATTCACCCCTTTGAAGATGGAAATGGTCGTATTGCCAGAGCCATTGGTGACATGGCATTAGCACGCGCTGATAATACACCAGATCGTTTTTATAGCCTTTCCAGTCAGATTGAAGCAGAGCGTAAATCATACTATGCTCATTTAGAAAGCCAACAACGTGGAACACCAGATGTCACAGCGTGGCTAGAGTGGTTTTTGGATTGTCTCGGACGTGCCATATTAAATGCCGAACAAACACTTAGCACTGTTTTATTCAAAGCACAGCTTTGGAATAAAATTAACGAAGAGCATGTAAATGACCGCCAGCGCCTGATTATTAATCGTATGCTTGAAAATGATTTTATTGGGCATATGAATACATCAAAATACGCTAAACTGGCTAAGTGCTCGAATGATACGGCATTACGTGACATTCAAGAATTAAAAGCACGGGGTATTTTTATTCAAAATGAAGGCGGTGGACGTAGTACCAGCTATCACTTAATGAATACAGCTCAAAATCGTAAGATTTGAACTGACATCCGATGCTATTTTTTAGGAAATTAACTGCATTAGTCAAGAGACAACTAAACAGCAAATATCTCCAGACCCTTTCTATCAATCAGGCTTAATAATTGGTGCGCAGGCCCGTCTGGTATTCCTGCCCCTTGCTCCCATTTACTGACTGTGCCCGGCTTCACCTGCAAAAAGGTCGCCAACACGGCCTGGCTAACATTTGCTTTCTTACGTATCCTTTTAATTTGCGCAGGAGTCATCGGCTTGCTGGCGACATAGCAAGAGCTATCAAAAGATTTCATTGTAATAGCATCCATATGGCCTGCTTTATGAAGCCCTGATGCCATTTCATGAAGTGCTGCGCTTACATCGCCTTTAAATCTCTTCGTCATCTTCAACCTCATCTAAAATCTCATAATACTGTCCGTCATTGATTAGTTCCTGTAACTGCTCATCAGTTAATCTAAGAAGAATTCTGGCAAGCTCCTTAAAACCCTCTTCTTCCTGATCGGTAATGTTTGCCTTTTCATTCTTCGGAAACCCATAAGCAAAAAAGGCTCTATCTCCCTTCTTTTAAAGAACTATTGTTCTATAACCTCCGCGCTTCCCTTGCCCTTTTCGGGCGAGGCGTTTTTTATAAACCTGCCCTCCTAAATCAGCATCAAATAATCCGCACTCCAACTCTTTGATGGCATTGATTAGATCTTCATCATCAATTTTCTCTTTTCGAGCTAATTTATGAAATCCTTTGCTCTTAAAAACCCTTACCATGTACATTCCTATATTATTTAATAATATAGCATTTAATCATATACTTATCAAGTTTTTGGTGATTTTTCTAACATCCCTCTAAGGGGAAAGCTTTAAATCACTGTCCACACCCAGGCCACAGCCACATAGACAACCACAAGGGCCAGCCCTATAAAGAACGCCCCTCTGATAAATCCTGCAAATCTGGCAGCAATTACTCCAGCAATCACCGAAGGAATAACCAAGGCAGCAAACCTCATCTCTTTTGCCCATTCAACCGGTATCATTCCATGCAGATGATACCCACAGAATATCGCACTACCAATGAATAAGCAGACAGCCCAAAGACCAACACAATGCTCGTTGTATTCTTCCTCATTCAGAAGCCAGTTATCAACTTTATAATACTGCGCCATGTTATGCCCCTTTCTCTTCTCGCTCGGATATCGGCTTCAATGCTCCCATATTACGAACGATAGACTCCATGAAGTGATTAAGCCTCATATTTGCATCAGCTTCTTTCACGTCTATATCTTTTTCAGGTACGGGCGGAAAGGCCATATACTGGTTCTTGACCGCCTGAAGCATCATTTCCTGTAAGAATGCTAAATCCCGTGCCGTTTTCTTACGGTGATCCGCAAGTGATGCAGAAAACTGATTATAGAGCTTTACAAGATCAGCGTCCCTGTCATTTCGGTATTCAGGGAACATGGCATAACGAAGACCATCATTGACCAGAACAGATACATTCGTGTTCCGTGTCATCTTCATCTGCTTTTCTAAGGCTTCCCATACATCTTCATCAATATAGATGGTCTTTTGAATTTTTTTGGATTTCGCAACCATGTTTATCTCTCCAACTCTTGATCTTCATCGCGGTCAAGTTCGCGCCGTGTCTTCTCGGCTTGGGATAATTCACGCGCCTTAGCTGCTTGTTGCTGTACCTGAAGCTCGCGCATCTCAATAATGCCATCTTTAACCTCACCAAAGGCAACCGCCTTTCCGGCAGGAGTGTCAGGCACAGACGGAACACGCGCCATGTGGATTTTGTCTTTGTCCTGAACGACTGCCCAGACACCACTCTCTAACTCGGCATAGCCGCGATATATGTAGGACTTATCTTTCTGGACCAACTTGTTCTCGAATTTCGCCTCAAGCTGACCCGCCAATTTATGCCCAACTCGTTCCAGCTCCATTTCACGGAGTTTTCTGAGAGCATTATCTCTGAGCGCAAATTCACCATTGGATTGGATAAAGCCCAAGTCTTTGGATACCAGCCACTCACGACGTTTCTGAAGACTATCCTCAACCTCGGCGCCATACTCAGGGAGTGATGGCTTACCAAGCGATTGCTTATAAAGCTCACGGTCAAGCCATGTCCGTTTCTGGGCTGATACCAATTTTTCAAGCGGTCTGGCTGATAGAATTTCGAGTTTCGGATAGAAGCGTTTTCCCTCCCGCGCATTGATCTCACGGGTAATTTCTTCGCCCCGCCCCACAACATCTGCGGGTACTTCATAACGCCCATTATCCAACGGGGTTACAACACCATTCTTGGCAAGTGTCTCTAGACGTTTGGCGTGAGAGGCCCAATACCCCTCCCTGTTCTCAGGTTCAATATGTGAGAGTTCGGCTTCGATATACGCCATATGGTGACGTGGGTCATAAATCCCGTTATTGGCCTTGGCCAGTTGCGAGATATTAAAGTCAGCTTTACCCGACGATCCCACACCAGGCTTAACTGTGACCAAGGCCCCTATTCTCAAATCGTCATAGTCTTTGAGTTCTCCAAATGGAACATAGTGGAGTTTCTCGCGCGCATCCTTCACCACCAGATATTTCCGGTCAGTAATTTCATCAACGGGGCCTTTATTCATAACAAGGCCATGAATAACCTCACCTTCGTCCGTCTTCATGGAATAGAAGGACAAGCCTTCCAGATCCATATCAGGATTTTGACGATAGAGAGTATTCAGAACATTCTGACGCTGTGACGTATCACGCAAAACGTCTATAAAGTTCTCTTTAAGGGTATAAATCCCCAGTGGGTATTCTGCGGCCAATCCGGTTGTAGACAGGAATTGCAAACGACCCTTAATTAAACCTTCGTAGAAATTATCCTTACCAAAGTTATTAACCTTGCGGACATCAACAACATTCTCTTCACTCAGGTTCTTTTCAATAAAACGGTCAAGCGAAGTCACACTCATCGCCTCAACTTGCTTCTCTTGAGACCTCTGGATTTCCTCTAATGACCGCTCGCCAAGTAATTCGGTAGCCAATTCCTGCGCACGCGCTCTGACCCCACTCGCAATGTAATCACGACCAATCACCAAATCCTGACCGCACTCATTTACCCCCCTGATAATCACATGGGCATGGACATCATCCGTGTCATAGTGAACAGCGCCGATCCAATTAAGAGTTGTTCCAAGGTCGGATTCCATCCGCCCCATCACCCCGCGTACATACCCATGAAAATCATCAATCTGGTGTCCGTTTTCAGGGGAGATAATCATCCGAAAATGATGCCTATCATCTTTGCATAATCCATAAAAGGCAAGACCATCGACCCCATCATTTTCACGGTCAAAAAGCACCGCCTGGGTCTCTTCTTTACCCGCCCCCGAACGAGAAATATACCTCACATGCTGGTAGAGATTTTTGGCTCCACTCCCCGCCCCAACCCCAACACCTTTTGTCTGGTTCTGGACGGGATTGATTTTCACAACAACTCTCTGTCCGGAAAAACTTCCAGCAAAAGAATTTCCTCGAACCACTCCGTCACGCATTTTAAGGCGCGTTCCTACCCCCTTGTTTTTAACCTCGGCTCCGGCATGGCGACGCAATTTTTTGAAGACAGATTTACGAGGGCTCTCATTGGTGACGATCAGCGGACGGGACATATCAGATGATGCCAAAACAGCATCATCCTCTCCCCACATTCCAAAACTGACATCATCAAGTAACATCTAAATTCTCTCCATCAAGGGCTAAACCCGCCCCAAATTCATTTGTGTTTTCACACACCATTCTCGAAATCAAGAGCCAAAACCACAGCCCCAAACATCGAACCCCACCAGCAATAGAGACCACAATCTCAACCCAAAAGGCGCAATTTCACCCCCTAAAACTTTATCACAACCACTAAATTAATTCAACTTATTTCTACAAATAAAAACGTGTAATAAATACAGCAATAACAATAACATAAAGAACATAATAATTTATATCTTTTATCTTGTATTACCTTCTAAAAATCTATCCACTCTCCATTTTCTCCTGATTACTCCACCTTTTCCTGTTTTCTCAGGTCGATCATTCACCCTGTCACTCGCTCCCATTTTTGGGGATGCCGTTCTGAGATTGTGATCGCCTTCATGGATACCCTCTCTCTTGTCTTGGGATGAAATTTGACCACCTGCCATCTGACTAGCCCCATCACAGAACTGATTTTTGAAACGATGGTTTATTTTCATAGTGTTTTCACGCTGGAAGGAGCAGACACAAAAAAAGGCCGGAATTTTTCTGACCCTTTTTATTTTCACTACCCAATTTTTACTGATTGGGTATCATCTGATTTACCCTCCCCTTTTCTTCACGTCTGAAATTTGGATGATTTTTCGTCGCCGCTTCATTACCCACTTAAAGAATTTTACACTCATATATTTTCCAGAAAATATATTGGCGTTTTGAATTTTGCTCTCCCCTGATGTCAATTTTGAGGGGTAAAATAAGGGTCATTTTTTGACTTCTGGAATCCATTTTGGGGGGCTTACTTTTGCTCCCTATTCTTCAAAACTTCATTCCAATCATCACCCATTTTTTCAGGAACATGGGTTAACATATCACCAGAAAACACACCTGCATTTTTAACGCCGTCACGGATGGTTTTTTGGATTTTTTCTCCCCCTTAGTCATGGTCAACGGCAAGAATAATTTTTTGAAGTTGGGACAACTTTTTAATCAGGTCGATGATAAGTTGTGCCTGATGAGGTCTTAGTCCTCCGCTCACTGATGCAAACACAACCCCCGATTTTTGAAGTTCTGGAAACAAGGTATAGTAACTCAATCCATCAATCGGGCTTTCGGTGATAACCAAAGTTTGAGTATTTTGATTTATGGTACTTGTCCATAACCCCTTGGCACTTCCTCTGACAAAAACTCCTTTATCGGCGTTCTTGAGTTCAAGCCCACATACCCCTGTATGGTCAAAATGGGGAAACACAACATTTCCGTAGGTGTCGCGGTATATGCGCCCTGCAAAGAGGGGGTTTTTGAGGGTAAATGATGGAATTTTACGGGTGTTCTCTAAGTATTTATCCCATTTAAGGGGCATCATACGGGCAAAAAGAGCCTTAATCCGCTCTGGATTGTATTCTTGTTCCTGAATATCGGACATAAAGGGGATGCTTTGGCTTAAATTCTCCCCTCCTCTGACCCATTTTTGCAGCTCTTGCCCTATTTCAGGGAAAGTTTTGGTCGTGCGCTTTCTGATAAAGTCCACAATTGTTCCGTTGTCTTTATCATCCGACACAGAAAAATAAACGTAGTTGCTCCCCCGCTTCGAGATAATGACTTTATCGCCGTTCGGGTGCTTCATGACAAAAGAGCTTTTGGTTGTCTTTCTGGGGTCGAGTTCGTACCCCAGAGATGCGGCATAGTGGCTTAGATTAATTTCCGACTTATAGCGGCTGAAATCGTGTTTCTGATACATGACCACTGCCCCCTAATATTCTGAAGGGAGCAGCAGAACGCTGTCGGTAAAATAGAAGGTAATACTCTCTAACGGAAAATCGGTGTAATCGATTGTCTCGGTATAGACGATATTATAATTTCCATCATCACAGGTCAGGACAGCTTTTTTATTGTCATCAACAGCCAGTTTCCAGAGCTGGAATCCCTCGCCTTTGATTTCTGGTAAAATTTGATTGCTGAGGATTTTCTCCAGTAACCAATAAGCCCCTGCCTCCCCTGCCAGAAACTTAACGCCTTCAGTGTAGCGGTATTTTCTAAATAGCGGGTGGAAATACCATTCCTCTGTGCCTGTAAATTGACGCAGGGCTGATTTGAGTTCGTGTGCGTTCATCATAATATATTCTCCTTAATGCTGGGCTTGTTCGATGGGGCAGATAGTGAAGAAATCAAACTCGGTACGAATAAGAGAGGTTTCTTCTGGGTTTCCCTGTAGTTCACGGATGGCCATAAAGTCGGCTTCCTTGGCGTTGTTTGCTTCCACAAAAACACGGTGCGTCCTGATTTCCTGAAAACGAACCTCGAATAATTTCGGCTCTCTTTTCTGCTTTATGGCCTGTGCGAGTGTTGCCATATCTTGATGATGTACTGTGTTCATTGCTTCCCTTCCTTTCCTTGTTGTATGGGTTGCGCATGCAACCCGCTGCCTCCCGGCGAGGGTCGGGGTAGCAAGGTCTTAAGGGCAGTTTTTTGCAAAATTTTGGAGCGCACGCGATCGCGAGGAATGGGGCGTTAGCCCCAGGGGAAAATTTTCAAAATAACTGGAAACGGAGTGCCTTTACCCTTGACCGCGCGAGGGCTGAAAGCCATTAGAAAAAACATATAAAGAAACAGCCTTGAAAAGGCTGCTATATCACTACTTTACTATTTCACTATCTATCTAGGTATCAGCTTATTCTAATGCGCATCCGGATAGAGTGCCGGAAACCACCGCTCCACGACTTCAAACGGGAATGCCAGTCGCACAGGGCTCTTCGGTGTATCCGATACAAGCAATCCTTTTTTGAGAAGCTCGGAGAGAATAGACCGCGCCATACGGTCTTTGTATCCCGTGAGTTCTGGTGCCCTGCCCCGCTCAAATTCTCCAAACAAGAGAGCTTCGCGCAGCAAAGCAAAACTGCCTTGCGGCAAACGACCGGCAGATACTTCATCATCGACATAGAGCTTGATGCGACGTGTCAGTTCGGTTGGCTGGATCAGACCCGCCATATAGTCTACTTGGTCGATACAGGCTTTGAGGAAAAACTCACAAAACTGGGTCAGAGACTGTTCAGAAAGAGTCCCTCTTCCATCCAGATCGCCGCGACGCGGCTCGTCCGCTGCTTGTAATAAACTCTTATAGGACTGAACATTTCGGGCAAGACCGCGGGCAACAGACCAGAGGCTTGAACCAACCCCGAAGCGAAGGAGCATGGCATGCGACATCAAGCGGGTTACGCGGCCATTTCCATCGAGAAACGGGTGTATCCACAAAAGGCGATGATGGGCGGCGGCGGCCGAGATGATTTGCTGCGACTTGCTCAATCGGGTTACATCATAGGCTTCATCAAACCGCTTCATAAAGGATGGCAGGCTATCAGGGCGTGGTGGAATATGACGATCGACGGCAACATCATGCTCACGTAACGCACCAGGTATTACTTTCACTACGTCTTTGGTGTCGGGATTTTCATTTTGTAACAGCTCATCAGGAAGTCGTGAGCAAAATTCTTTATGGAGCCAGAGAACAAATTCAGAGGACGCAGGATAACAGTCTGGAATATTCCCACTGTCAATCATGGCTTGAACTTCGATATGGGCGACGGCTTCTTTTTGCAGATTTCTTTTTTTAGGCTCTTCCGAATAATCTTTGGCAAGCGCACGATCAATATCGCGGGGGTGCGTGTTATGCCCTTCAATTAAATTGGAGTAATAACAATTCATCGAGCGGACGAGATGCCCGATGCTATCTCTGACAATCGGATGCATTTGTCCAGCCAATGCATTTGATTTGGCAACCAGATCCACAACCAGATCATTGAGGGTACGCGAGCTTCCTTCTGCTGGAAGCATGGGTTCCATCAAGCCAATGGGTTCGGGTGATTTTTGCCGATCTTTTTGCCGCATAATATTCATTCTATATCAAACAGATATACATATGCAAGACAATCAATTTTGCCGATCTTTTTGCCGATCTTTGGGGGCTATTTAGCGTGCGGTAGGATGCCTTTTGCGCCAAAATCAGCGATCGCCGCTTCTCCGGCACTTAAAAGCAGTGCGTTAGAAGAAATTTCATCTCCGGACTGTTTAGTCCCAGAGTCTTCAGGGATGGATTTATTTTAAATAACTCTGGTTTTAATGTCCAGATATCCATCCCTGTATCGTAAGGGGATTTGAACTTCAAGGCTTTCAGTTTGCGCTGGAAATTATACGCTAATAAAAAGGCCATCAGATGCTTTTTCAAATCGTCCACGCTGTCGTAATGATATTTTTTCGTGCTATTCTTCTTGATAATTTTGTTCATCACTTCCACCTGCCCATTCGTCCACGGATGCTTGAATTTGGTCAACTTGTGGCGGATCCCCTCTGCCTCACAGACAGCGTCAAACGGATGGATTTTGTCTTTCAGGGCCACAAACACATCGTCCAGAGAGAATTTTGTCACCCGGCGGAATTCGCAAATAATCTGCTCTTCGGCTTCGGTCAAAACTGTCGAGCGCGGATGGGTCGGGCCACTCTTTTTATCTTCAATCCGTCCATAAGTAGAGTCACACTTACGCAGCGTATTTGAGGGAAGGTTTTTGGTAAAAGGATTGTATTTTGGCGGGGCGTTTTTGCAGGCTGCGCATAGACGAGATGACCTTGGATTTGAAGTCGGCTTTGTCTGTTGTCACCATACGACCAACCGTGTCGGCTTTCAGATGTGTCCACACCAGCTCGTCCGGATTGCAATCCGGCGAATAGGGCGGCAGATAAAACAGACGCAGTTTTCCATTAAGCGTTTCAACAAACTCCTTTGTCTTTTTTGCGATGTGGGCAGGACCACGGTCAACAATCAGGAAGACCGGTTTCTTTGCTCCCACCAAAAGCCGTTTTAAAAACCCGATAAAGATGGCAGCGTTCACGCCCCTTCATTCTCCTAAACCACACAAGAATAGCAAATCCTTTTATATTTTTAAATTATTCAACATCAACATGCTTTAATTTTGCCATTTGTCTTTCCCGTTCCATTTCCACAGCAATTTGCCCCTTGTCTATCCCAATTAAGGACAGAGCCTTCGTCGCTATGATCAAACTGGTTTCCAAAGCTTCCGGGATAGCCTCGGTTGCCCCTATACTGAATAAATGCTCCATATGAACGGTATCATGTGTGCGAACAATAATGGGCAAATTCGGCCATTCCTCCCGCAATCCTTTCAGAATCATGTCTGCCGCATCCGGTTGATCTACGGCAATAATAACGGCTTTCAGCGTTTCAATATCAAATTTCTTCCAGATCCCGATTTTACGCGCATCGGCATACATAACCCTATGCCCGCTATTTCTGAGAATACGGACTTTCTCATAGTTCTGGTCAATCGCAATAAAGGGGATTTCCAAATTTTCCAGAATGCCACCTATCAATCTGCCAACGCGGCCATATCCGGCGATGATGATGGACGGATTTTCGTGATAAACAGACATAAAATCCGACGTCCCAGGCGGTGACGTGACAGAATTCAGCCTTAATTTCCTAATAACATAAGGGGCCGTATTTGTCAGAGCGGGTGTTGCAAAAAGAGACAAGATCGCAATCATCAGAAAAAAATCACCAACCCCCTGCTCTATAAGTCCCGAAGAAATTGCAATCCCCAACATCAGCAAGGCAAACTCTCCTGCCTGGGCCATACGGATAGCCACATCCATACTTTTCGCTTTTGGCAAATGAAAAGCTCTATTTAAAGGATACAGACACGCAACCTTTACAAAGAAGAGCCCCAGAACCGAGACAGGAATCCACACAGGATGAGCCAATATCACCTCTGGATTTACTTGCATTCCAACTGACAAGAAAAATATTCCCAGCAAGAGACTCTTCACCGGCTCGATAATGACTTCAACCTCGTGCTTGAAATCTGTTTCGGATATCACTAGCCCCGCCAAAAACGCCCCCAGAGCAGCGGAAAGACCGAAACTCTGCGTAAGAACAGCACTCCCTATCGCCAACAAAAACACCAATGACACCAACCATTCCGGATTCTTTGCCAGGCTGAGATACGACAAAAGTGGCTTTATAATTTTTTTCCCGATCATGTAGATCGAGACCACAACACTAACCGCAATGATCAAGGATTTAACCAACACCATGAACAAATTACCGGTTTCAGACTCGTTTGGAACCAACGCTCCAAGTATCACTAAAAGAGGAACAATAGCCAGATCCTGCATTAAAAGAATAGAGAATGCCACCATCCCAGTTGGCCGGTTAGCTAAATGTTGATCCTGAAGAAGTTGCATCACAATAGCTGTCGAAGATAATGCAAAAGATAACCCGACAATCATCGCCACCTGAAACGCATTGCCAAAAGCAATAACAAAGCCGGATATCACCAATGATGTCAAAACAATCTGGGCCGTACCCAAACCCAGAACCAACTTCCTCATATCAAACAGGCGTTGGATGGAAAGCTCGAGACCAATCATAAACATCAGAAAAACAATCCCGATTTCACCCAAAAGCCCAACGGTCGAAACATCTGAAATCGTGAAATAGGAAACTTGTGGAAAGGAATTCTGAAAACGGGCTAGCCCGAAAGGGCCGATAAATAATCCACAAATCAAGTACCCCAGAATAGGAGAGATTTTGATTTTCTGGAATATAGGAACCAGAATTCCTGCCACAGAAAAAATCAGTAATATTGTCGATAAATTGCTGAGTGAATGGGCGTGATCCGGCATAGGTCTCCTCTTGGCCGTTGAAAATTTTTATAAACACAGACAGGTAGTCTCCCCTCTCTTTGGATCAGAACACTCCAACGAGAAAGGGGAACATAATCGTTTCACGTGAAACAAAATTCTTGTGAATTCAATAGGTTAGATAAAAATTCCCTCTTAAAAATTCTGGCCCCCTCCCCTCTTCCTTGGATTATCGGGAATAACGCGTTTTCCGTGGATCAATTAAATCCGTTTCATCAATCGGAAGACCCGCCTTCTTTAGAGCCTTCATAACAAATATATTTTGTGGTTCGCGCGCATTATGCGCGGCATCAGCCAGAAGTTCCCACACATAAACCGGCATAGAAAGAGAGCTATTCCGCCGCTCTTTCAAAGGATCAGGCCTTTCCGCCGGAGAAATTGTTGGAAGTTGGGTGCTGGAGCGATTTAACTTCTCCTCGATAGCGCGGAAACGATCATCTTGCAGCGTTGGCACAGAGGTCATCGAGAGAGACACATCACTTAATTTTTTAACCATATTTATCCTCACAAAATTATCTTATATATGTTGCTTTATTGCTTGATAGGCATATACTTATGTACACACTTATGCACTATGCTGCATTTTTATGCTTTTTTTCGTGATCCGAGAGAAGTTGGGACACAATTTCTTCCGCCAATTCTTCAATTTCAAGAGCGGCCACACCGCTTGGTTCCATCGAGACAGGCGTCGCCCCGTTAAAGCGTGCCGTAGGATAGATTGTACGATCATGAATCACCGTGTCAAATATAGGAAAATTCAGCTTTTTAAGCTGGGACACCATATGCCTGAGAACGGCGGTATTCTGTTTCCCGCGTGTCACAACTGTTTTCCATGGAATATCCCGCGACGTGAGTTCCATCGCCTCTTTTACGATCGAAGCGGTATTGGCGGCCTCAAGAAAATCATCTTCATTGGGCTGGGCAGGAATAACCACTAAATCTGCAATTCCTGCAGCCTTAAGAAGAGATACCGAGGCAATTCCCGCAACATCAATCAACAAAATATCAACATCTTTTGCCAATTGTTTTGCCGTCTCAATAATTTGCTTATCCTGAAGCTGTTGACGGAACTCAATACCCTCAAAATACCCATTGCTGCGCCCCTTCTCAAACCAACGGGACAAACTCTTATTGGGATCTGTGTCAATCAGCCCTACTCTATTGCCCATTCTGGCCCAATAATCTGCCAAACAAATTGTGGTTGTGGTCTTCCCAGCCCCACCTTTACTGGAAGAGATTGTTACAATTTTTGCCATTTTATGCTCCTTGCTTTATAGCAACGTATGTAGGTAATTAAGTAGACAAATTGCCCTGTCATCAGAACAACAAAAAGAATCAGTTATGGTTTAATGATACCATTACCTTGCTAGGTGAAAAAGTATATATTTGGACATATAGACACATAGCAACTTATGCAGATAAAATACTTTTTTTACGCCCAACACAACAACAAACACACCAAGCAACATAAGTATGTAAATATTATACATCATAATCAATATGTTAGCCGATAGCATCTCGCTTACTTTGCTACTTAAACAACAACAAAACAGCACACAAAGCCACCAAGCAACGTATGCGTGATAGCGGCCCCCACGCATCTAGAAACATTTATTGGGAACAGAACACACCTCAAACACAGCAATACAAAATAAAAAAATGACATGAAAATCACGCTAAATTCCAATCCAATAAGAGGGGAGGGGTCAATCTCTTAAAAATAGTTAAAAATGCTGCAAAACCTCCGCAAAATAATTGCAGCAAAAATCAATGATCTGAAAAACATAAGACTGGAAATTCTAATTGCTTGATCGTTAGAAATAAGGCACTAAAAAATAACAGGATACATAACGAACAATAATACACAACACTACTCACATATATATCTAGGTAGCATCATTGCTATTTAGGCAAGAATAAACATCCCGCAATGGTGGAAACAAAAGACAAACCTCACAGCTTACATTTCAGTAAGAAAAGTATATAACTGAACATGGAATAAGATTTTTTTGTTAAGAAAACCGCTTTGTTGTAGGAATTCCATATCTTAAATGTATAATGCCTACCAGAAACATATTGCCAAATAGTAGGATTATCAGCTTTGTCTTTTAAAGATCTTTTTAGTTTCATTTCTGTGCGTGACGATGTGCATTATCTGACACAGATCATGTTCGACCGTTATTTGCCGAAAGATGCCGTGGTATATGACATTGGCTGCGGTCAAAAGCCTTTTGCGGCAACGTTAAAAGGGCGTGTGGCCGCGCACATAGGTGTTGATCTGGCAGATGGGTTTTATTCTCCAGATCATGTTGATTTGGTTGGAACAGCCTATTCTGTTCCTGCCCCGGATGGGTGCGCGGATGCAGTTATATCCTCGCAAGTTATCGAGCATCTGGAAACGCCATTAATTGCAATTGATGAAACATACAGATTGTTAAAGGCCGGAGGGTTGTTTTTTCTTTCGTTCCCGTTTTTGTATCCCATCCATGCACAACCAAGGGATTTTCTAAGGTATACAGAGTTCTACCTGAAGGATGAGATTGCAAAAGACAGATATGAAATTTTGGAGATTGAACGTATCGGTGGGTTTTGGTACTTGCTTGGAATGTATTGCAAATTGTATCTCCAACAATTGGATAGAGGTCTCTTGAAGAGGTTACGTATTGTCGCGGCGCTTATTTTTATTGTGAGCGTTGTGTTCAAGGCCCTGCATTGGCTTGAAGGAGCCCTCTTTAGTCTACTTAAGGGGGATGTGAAAAAATTTCGTATGCAATGGACTGTTAATTATGTCTGTTTACTCAGAAAAAAATAAGGAAAATATGATGGTTGAAGTTCAAGGGCAAATACAAGAGAGTGAATATGGGTTTCCTTACCATTATTTGCCTAGTTTTAAAGGGGGGGTGCCTTCTATCCGCCAGTTTCTTGGTTGGGGGTGGGAATATTTGACATACATGGACTTTCTGATGTCAGAAATTATACAGATCCACCCTCAATCCATCCTGGATGTGGGGTGTGGGGATGGGTATATGGTGAATCAGTTATGTCTTCGCAATTATTCCGGAAAATTGGCGGGGGTTGATACTTCAGATCGCGCTATTGCTTTTGCCAACGCTTTCTGTCCACGCGAGGGGGTCTTTCAAACAGCGGATCTTTTCAAGATGACAGAGACGTTTGAATTGGTATCAATGATTGAAGTCATCGAGCATATCCCAGATGATATTGTTCATGCGTTTATCCAGAAGGCGTTTGCATTATCATCAAAATATGTTCTCATTTCGGTGCCGACAACGGCATTCCCATTGCAAAAGAAACACTATCGGCATTACGACGAGGCTGTTTTGGCGCAGCAGACAAAGTTTTCTGAGGCCGATTTTGAGTTGGTGAAAACAGTCCGACTCTATAATGAAACCAAAGTTTTGAAATTTATAAAACGCATTATCGAGAACAAGTTCTTCGCGATTAATTATAAACCTTTGCTTTCCTTGTTATGGAGCTATCACCGAGCGAGAACATATTTCGCAACTCCGGAAAACGGGTTCCATTTAATCGGTTTGTATAAACGAAAAATATAGAGGACTCTTTGTATGAAACAAAGAGTTTTGACTTTTTCTAGAAAAATACGTGCACACATACTGCATTTGGATAGAGTTGTGGTCCATGCTTTCGCATGGATATCTATACTGCGGATAACTGAAAAGGCCGCTGGATTAATCATAAGTATTTTTCTTTTTCGCTTTTTAACGAAAGAAGAGGTGGCAGGATATGGTTATATCCAAACAATTGTAGCTATATGCGCCATATTTGGAATACAAGAATTTCAGAACACGGTCTTGCAATCTGTTTCGCGTGGGTTCTATGGAACGTATGTGAAATCGAATCCGGTTTCATTTTTGTGCAGTACGATCGGTACGGCTATTTTATCTGTTTTTGCATATTGGTATTTTCTGACACAAAATTATCAGATGGCCTTCGGATTTCTGGTTGCAGCTATTATTTTCCCGTTCTTATATGGGTTACGCCAATGGAGAGGGCTTTATCAAGGCGAAAAAAGATTTGGAGATTTTGCACGCGCGGAAGCCAGTAATGCAATTATCAAAGGCGTGCTTATTGTGGCCTCTTTATATTATTTTCCTCATGAAATTGTTATTCCCATTATTATTTTTCTGAGCGTTCCGGCACTACAAAATATTATAAGAACCGTTATGTCCCTAAAAAAAATCCCGCCATTCCCGAAATATGAAGAGGGGAGTCTGTTATATGGATTCCGGACGAATTTTTATTCCGCGATATATACCCTTGCAACACAGATTGATAAGGTCGTGCTGTTTGCTGTCCTTCCACCTGCAGCTTTGGCCATTTATATGGGAGCAGAAAAGTTCTCGGATGTATTGCAGGGAGTCGTTCAAGATATTTCGGCAATTTTAGCCCCAAAATTTGCAACAATTGAAACTTATACAGAAGAATTGGATGCTAAATTAAAAATACTTGCAGCCGTTATAGGCGGCGGAATCTTGATATTTGCTTTTGTGGCCCTTCCGTATTTATTACCTTTTGTGCTTGGTCAGGGGTACAAAGACTCTGTGTTTTTAGCGCAGATATTGATTTGCGGGGGAGCCATACGAAATATCGCTAGCTTAAGATTCCGTTTTATTCGCTCGAAGATTGATGAGAGAAGTTATCGTCAAGTGACTGTGTATAGTGCGATAGCACATATTACTGCATCCCTTACATTAATTCCTTTATTTGGGTTGTATGGGGCGGTTGCTTCTGTTTTTATACAGCGTCTTATTTTAAGTTTAATTGTCGACAGCATCATAAGGACACGTTACCTGACACATGGAACCTAAGATTACCATTGGCCTGACCTGTTATGAGGCAAAATCGACGATTGCATCTGCAATCGAAAGTGCGATAGCGCAAAACTATCCGGATTTTGAAATTATCGTTGTTGATGACTGTTCTACAGATGGAAGTTTTGATTTTCTCACACATCTGGCCAAAGATCAGAATGGAAAGATACGTGTTTTTCAAAACTCGAAGAATCTAGGCGTTGCAGGATCTCGCAATAAAATTATTTCCGAAGCCAAAGGAGATTTTCTTTGTTTTTTCGATGATGATGACGTATCTCGCCCAGATCGAATTTGGCGTCAGATGCAACGCATTGTAGAATACGAACACGATTTTTCCAAAGACATGCCAGTCATTTGCCATACGGCACGATTGCAAAAATATCCGGATGGATCTGAGCGCATTGCGCCAACAATGGGATGTGACATTGCTGTGGTGGCTCCGCATGGAAAGGATATGGCAGGACGTATCCTTTACAATAAAAAGATTAGGGGAGGGCACGGTGCGATGCCAACATGCTCGCAAATGGCACGTGTTTCAACCTATAAGGCATTAGGGGGGTTTGATGAATCTTTCCGACGCATGGAGGATACAGAATTCAATTTAAGACTCGCTCTGGCAGGGGGGCATTTCGTAGGCATTTCAGACCCACTGGTTATCCAAACAATGACCCTGACAAGTGATAAACATATTGCGGGCGAACGTATTTATGCACGAAGAATGTATGAAAAGCACAAAGAGTTTTTATTGGAAGAAGGAAGAGGGCAATTTGATTTAGCCTGGCTGGACTTAAAGCATGATTATTGGGAGGGGTTCTATCTGAAATTTGTGTGGCACCTTATTTTCCTTGTTGCACAATATCCAATTCTATCGATGAAACGTGCCCTGAGATCGTTACCTAATATGGGATATAACACCGCTTTACGCCGTCTTCATCAACGGAGTGTTACATGACACCACCGCTTATCACCATTGGAATAACCTGTTATAACGCAGCCGATACAATCGCACGTGCTATCGAAGGCGCCTTAAATCAGGATTATCCAAATTTTGAAATTGTGATTGTTGACGATTGTTCGAAAGATCATAGTTTCGATGTTTTAGACGAATGTCAGCGTCGCATTCCTGATAAAATTCGTATTTTTCGCAACGAAACGAATAGGGGGGTGGCCGGAACCCGTAACCGCATTCTTGCCGAAGCAAGTGGTGACTTTATAGCATTCTTTGATGACGATGATGATTGTTCTCCGATACGTCTATCGGTTCAATATGATCGTATTACCTCCTATGAAGAGGAGATTGGAACTCAGAACATTATCTGCTTTGGCTCGGGCAAAAAAATATATCCCAACGGGTATGCGGTGCATTTTAAAGCGATAGGTTCTGAACCCATCATTCCACAAGGAGATGATGTCGTTCGCTACCATTTATTTATGGAGCGTCCAAAAGATGTTTTTTATGGGGCAGGGACCCCTAGCTGTTCTATGATGGCCCGCTTAAATGTCTTTAGATCGGTTGGAGGATTTGATCCGGCCTTTAAAAGAATAGAAGATAGTGATTTATGTATTCGTTTAGGGATGATCGGGACTCATTTTATTGGATGCCCAGAAGAAATTGTTGTGCAATATGCATCAGATGGGATGGATAAACGCCCAGAAGCAGGCTATGAGGCTGAAGTCTATCTTGTGAACAAATACAAAGATTACCTTAAGAGCCATGGCCGGTTTTCTTATGCCAAAGATTGGATTTTAGTGCGCTATTTTCACTTTTCAGGTCAGAGGGGGAAGGCTGTTCTGCAGATTATTCAGATGTCATTGAAATATCCCGTTTTGACAATAAAGCGATTTTTGCGTGCAGCCCCACAGCGCTTAATTCATGAATGGAAAATGCGTCGAAATGATACAAGATAGGCTTTTTGCAGCAGATAAGGATCAAAAAAGATTGAGAGTCATTGTCGCATGCCGTAAATTTGATCACGTAATTGGGGGCGTAGAACGTATGTCCACAACGTTGATGAATGAGTTGGTAGCGCGTGGTCATGATGTGTTTCTGTTTACCTGGGATGAAAAAGAAGACGCCCATGCTTTCTATCCTATGGCTCCACAGATTACATGGGTCAAATTGGCCATGGGAAATCCTGCCAGAAAAGCGGGATTTCTTCTGAGATTGAAACGTGCGATGAAAGTGCGCTCTATACTGCGCAATATTGCGCCTGATGTTGTTCTGGGTTTTCAGGAAGGGTCTTTTGTTACTCTGAAACTTTATAGTTTAGGACTTCATATTCCCATGATTTGTGCCATACGGGAATCTCCCTTCCGCTATAAATATATTCCAGCAAAACCACCTTTCTGGTTTTCATGCCAGATATTCCGACTGGCAGCAGCTATAACGGTTCAAGTTGCACGTTATGCGGATGCTTTTCCCAATTTCTTGCGTAATCGCATGGTTACTATTCCCAACCACATCACTCCGGTTGAAAACCGTGCACAACCAGCCAACAACAGCTCAAGAAAAATTATTTTGAGTACGGGACGATTAAGTCCTGAAAAAAATCATATGGCACTCATTCAGGCATTTTCAAAAATTGCTGATCAATATTCAGATTGGTCTCTCGTGATTGTTGGGCGGGGCGGTGAGTCTACAAAGATGGAAACCTATATAAAAAGCCTTCCTTTGTTTGTTGGAGAGCGTATCCAATTGCCGGGGGCTTCGGATGATATTCCGTCCTATTTACGACAGGCTCATATTTTTTGTCTGCCTTCGCGGTGGGAGGGTTTCCCGAACGCATTGGCAGAAGCTATGGCGCATGGTTTGCCATCAGTAGGTTTCGAAGAATGTGATGGGGTAAGGGACCTGATTGATTCCGGTGTAACTGGTCTTTTGGCACATGGCCATGATGATGTTGAAGATTTATCTATTCAACTCTCTACGCTCATGAATGACCCGATCTTACGTCAAAAAATGGGGGATGAAGCCCTGCAGAAATCTTTGCAATATCAACCAAAAGCCATATTTGATATGTGGGAGTCGTTGTTGTCCGAGGCCGCTATACAATGAAATTTTTATTTGCGATCAAACGTCTTGAAGATATGGCTGGTGGAGCCGAACGCGTTATTCTTCAAGTTATTGAGGGCCTAAGAGCTTACGGGCACGACATAAAATTGGTCACCTTTGACAGCAAGAACGCCAGTAGTTTTTATTCCATTCCCGAGGGATTGGATTGGATTCGGCTTGGAGTCGGTGATTCATCTCGTCGGGCTGGGTACATTGAAACGATGCTTCGAATTCTTGCATTGCGCAGGATCGTTCGTACATTTCATCCAGATGTCGTTATTCCATTCCAGCATAGTATGTTTATTCCTATGGTTTTCGCGATGCTTGGGATGGCGGCCCCGATTATCGCCAGTGAACACATTGTGCCTGATCATTATCGACAGCGGCCACTCGAATACATTCTTCTTATTTTGACGGGTTTAAGATGTCGTATGATGACGGTCTTGTCTGAATCTATTATACGAATGTACCCAAGAATACTATGGGACCGAATGGTAGCTATGCCAAATCCTGTCACAATATCTGATGTGGCGGCTGATGTGGTCGGGGGAGAGCGGAAAACCTTGTTGTCAGTGGGGCGTCTTGACCCTCAGAAGGACCAGAAAACCTTAATTCTGGCGTTTTCAAAGATTGCTGATCGGCATCCAGATTGGGATCTAAAAATTTTTGGTGAGGGAGATCTGCGCTCTGATTTGGAAAAACTTGTAAACAATCTGGAATTAGAGGGGAGGGTATTCTTACCTGGTATTTCTAAAAATATCATCGAAGAATATCAACGTGCACAAGCCTTTGTATTAGCATCTACCTATGAAGCGTTTGGCCTTGCTACAGCAGAGGCCATGTCAGCAGGGCTTCCTGTACTGGGATTTTCTGATTGCCCTGGAACAAATGAGTTAATTCAACATAACCGGAACGGTATTTTGGTGGACATCACTCCTGGGGATGATCGCGCGACAGCGTTATCCGCTGCTCTGGCCTCTATGATGGGTAACGTTAATCTCCGTCAAGAGTTGGGGCGTGCAGGACGTATGGATATGGCATCCCATTCTCCGGCACATATTGTAGAGAAATGGAATAATTTGCTGAATTTAAACGTGTCACATTTTGCAGGCAACTAACTCCTCTGGAATAACACTCCATAAATACTTAAAGCGAATTTTTGCAAGGATAACATATCGTCCCACCATAATATATGCGTAACAATCATGACCAAAAATCTAGGCATCGTGTTCTCCTGCACCCCGTTTCAAGAGGCCAAAGACCGAGCCATGCAAGTTGAGCTCACCTTTTTTAGCACGCGCGGTCATCTCGCGGAGGTATCCGCCAGGATTCCGGACACGATCTGCGTGATCCGCCGCTTGGGATTTTTGATCAATCACCATGATACAGATCGCGGCCCCATGTCGACCAAGGGTGGCACACGCGTCCCACCACGCGGATTTACTAATTCCGAGAGTAGGGAGCATTTCGGCGGCCGCCTCCACAATATCCGACCATGCAAGAGGGCGATCATGCATCGGAAAGTGACCTTTGAACCTGTCAGAACAAGCATTAAGCACCTGTTTCCAGCTAATGCGCCCTAATTCTTCACTGATTGCAGCCCTCCATTGTTCTTTGGAGTCTGGAATCTCTTCCTTAGAAAGGGTGACAGGAGCATCATTGTGTGGCTTGGAGCTCTGAGAAGGCCGTACGCTTCCTTCGGAAGCTTTTATGCTCCCAGAATCTTGGGAGCTACTGTGATATGATTTATCATATTTAGTTTTGTTTGTATTGTTTATGTGGGCGAACTGTTGTTCGTCCTTGGATGTATATTCATGAGACATTTGATCGTCTTTAAGGGTAGGGGATAGAGAAGGAGACGTGCCTTCGAGGGTATTCCTCAACACATCGTACAAATCCTTATGGGCATTCAAGAGGGTGCGAAGGTCTTTAATGTCCATATAGGTACGAATAGAGATGGCAATCCCTTCATAGTTACTCTCGGCCTGGATCGAAAAATGCTCCAGTGTTTTGACTTCCCGGGCTTCGGCAATCATGCTGCGAATTTGGCTTCTGTACCATGAAATCTGGCGTTTGGTTTCCATCCAGGCGTCGTCGGCCAGAGTTTTTTCATGATCTTTGGCGATCAAGAAGGGGCGTAGGGCGGCGAGGGGAGAGAGATCGACGCCGTAGGCGTAGATAATTTCGCCTGTCTCAGCATCACGGCTTCCATACCGGCGATGATTGCCACTATCATTCCATGCAAGCGCCCCAACTTCGAACAGAGCGCGTTCCAGTTTTTGAATCTGGCGCTCCGACACCCCGAAATCGAGGGCAGTTTTAGAAAGCGCCTGATAGACGATCGGCCGGTTGCCGGCCTTCCAATCGCAATCCTTAGTGAATACGAGATAGTATTCCAAAAGCTGCACCATTTTAGAGGTGAAACCCGCATACGCGCCGACGCGTTTGACGAGTTTGAGCAATTCAAAGCGCTTGGCGTCTTCTACCAGCCCTTCGAATTCATCAGAAAATGGGTCTGCCCCCCGAATTTTGGGTGAGCTTATCCTGCCGCCACTGAATGGCGGATGATAAGTTTCGATAATATTCATGTTTATTAGCCGTATCAGACCCTATAAAACGAAAATCAGGATGAAAAATTCCTTCACGAAAATATGATTTTTCGCTTGCAACCTGATTCGTTTTGCGGTACTTTTTTCTTGTAAGGATTGAAAAGCATCGCTTTTAAGCTTAGACCGTGGCGCCAACCGCGGTTTTTGCTTTTTTAGGGTTTAGATTCGCGCTCCTCCTTTCTTTTCTTTATACAGAGTTTCAAAAAACGCAGCATGGGTTCATAGGCCTGAAAAGGCCAGGATTAAGGGCAAAAGACTGCGGCGATATGTCCGCGTTGCCCGATGGGTGTGAACAGAGTAAAGCGATTCTCTCCTCTGTTCCAGAAAATGTATCATGGTGTTCAATGCTCCACAAGATGGTCACACAGAACAACCCCCCATGACGTTTCATGCCACAGCATCTCACGATTCGGAATAAACAAAAAGACTTAATAATTTGAGGACGTTAAAGGAACGGATTCGGAATGTGTCCATCTCTTTTGTCTCCCTTTTCGGAATCCTGCTGATTCCTACCTGTTCCACGGGACAGCACTTAATATGTTTTGAGGAACATAATGAAACACGGAATAAGTGCGCTTTTTCCTGTTTTTTTGCTTGGAAACCACAAAAAACTGGCTAAAATGTTTCATGAAACAAATTTTGTCTTGGCAGCAAAGACAGAAGAACACGGTAGAACACAATGAAAGTTACAAAAAAACTAGCCGCCCAGATGGTCAATATCGGCCGGACAACTTTTTACCGGCACATCACGGAAAAGCCTATATCTGTTGACGCAAACGGGCAAATCGATGTGTCGGAACTGATTCGCGTTTATGGGAGCGAGAATGTCAAAACACCGGACCAACTGAAACAAATGAAACAGTCCGGAGTCGCGTCCGGTGAACACGATGGAACACAAAAAACTTTATCTCTGGAAGCTGACATTCTCCGCTTGAAAGAAGAATTAGAAACAGTAAACTTGGAACGACATCGCGAACGCTCCCAACTCACCGAACAAATTGAAAATCTGCAATCCAGCCTCAAGCACTCCATGGAGCAGAATGGCAATCTGACCCGGCTCTTAACAGATGGCCGCGCTCAGGAAGAAAAACTGAAGAATCAAAAACAAACGGAACACGAAGAAAAGATCCAATCCGTTCTTGATATTCTTAAAAACATAGAAACAACCTCCCGAAAAGGCCTCTGGGCTCGACTTTTCGGATAAACCCCTTAAGAAAAACGAGAAAAATGAATACACTCGCTACCATAAAAAATTTTCAGAGATCCTTTGACTATAATTATTTTGAGCGAGGACTAAAATACGCCCAGGAACACCGCGTCGAAACGATCGAAGAAAATGACGAGGGGGTTATTTTTGCAGAAGTAAAGGGATCCGGAAGGGAGGTTTATCACCAAACGATTCGGACCCCGAATGGAAAAATACGCGGGGAATGCACATGCCCGATCGGGTATAACTGCAAACATGTGGCCGCCGTCATTATCACCATGATCATCAATGCGGACTCTTTTCGGAACAGCTCTCTGTTTAAAAATATGGACATCGTTCCAAAAGAAACGCCTGTCTCTGTGCCAAAAGCAAGCAATACGACAAATCCACAACTTCCCAATTGGTTATTACAGGCGGTGAGCGATATCGAAAGAACGGTTAAACGGGAACAGCGCCCCTCAACCGAGTCCAAAAAACATCTGATTTATGTGTTGCAGACCCTTCCGGAGGGGCCAACCTCTATAGGGGAATCGGTCATTGAAGCCCGCATCGCCGATCGGAAAAAAGATGGGACTCTGGGGCCGTATACCTCCCACAGACTTGCAAAACATCATGTAAATTTGCCGCCTCAATATATGGATGCGCCCGATATTGAGTTTGTGAGCATGGTTATGCAGGCCGGTTTTAGTAACAATGTTGTTCCGTTGAGCGGAGAATTGGGAGCCAGCCTTTTGCAAAAAGCTGCAAAAACAGGCCGATTTTATTGGCAAAACCCTCCTCCACAGGGATCTGTCCTGACCTACGGCTCCCCGCAAGAGGGAGATCTTTCGTGGACGATTCTTCCAGATGGCCGTTATAAATTAACGTGTCATGTGAAGTCCCTCACACCAGACAAGGTCATTCTTCCGATGAATCCTGTGCATTATGTGGATCCCGCATACGGGACGGTCGGGCCTGTACACACATCGCTGCCTCCGAAGACGCAGGAGCGACTCCTCGCTCTTCCTGCGATGCTCTCACATGAAGCGCACGCTCTATGTGAACGATTAGCGTCTTTAGGTGGAGCCCTCGCGATTCCTGCATTACCGGTTATCGAGAAAAAAGAGCTAAAAAATATCTCTCCCACGCCGTGTTTGCGTTTATATACCAAAAAACTCCGTAGAAGCCCTTATTATTATTACGAACCAGAGGCGCCAACCTCCGTCTGCGTTGCCTCACTCGCCTTTGACTATAACGGCGCGCGCACGCCAGAAAACGAGTTCGAGCCAGTAATCGTACAGGTCGATGGAACATGTATCACCGAAATCATCCGATCCAAAAAGGATGAAAAATCTGCGGTCGACACCCTACAGGACTTCGGTTTTATACCCCTGCTGGCCTCATCCGTGACGTACAGTGTGGAGGAGGCAAAAGGCTATAATGATTTTGTTATGGAAGATCACGACACTGGCGCCGACACCTTTGCCTGGATTGATTTTCTTCTGGACATGGTCCCCACGCTCAAAGCCAAGGGGTGGAAAATCGAAATTGCCTCGGATTTCCCGATCAATCCTCATGCTCTGGATCAAGAGATTGACTTTCATTTCGAAGACAGCTCTGCCACTGACTGGTTTAATCTGGGTGTCTCCACGGTGACGCATGACGAGAAAAAAATCAATCTTTTGCCACTTCTCGCCACAAGCATCAAACAAATGAATAATGATTTGTTGGTTGATTTTCTGAGTGGGCCGGATGACTCGCGCTATACCATCCGCCTGGATGATGGAAAAACCTACCTGTCGGTTGAGTTGGGACGCATCCGTCCCATTCTGGAATTTTTGCGCGACTTGTGGCATCTGGGAAGATTGAATCTGGATAAACGTGGCAGCGTGTCTCTCTCGCAATCGGATATGCTGTTACTGGCAGATACTGATGCCGCCAGTGAATCCGCAAAGTTGCGCTGGTTTGGGGATAGCAAAATCAAGGAGACCATCCACAAACTGAAGAATTTCAAAGAAATTGCCCCCATCGCCCCCCCGTCTGATTTGCAAGCCGATCTGCGCCCCTATCAACGCGATGGGCTGAATTGGTTGGGATTCTTGCGCGAATATAATTTCGGCGGCGTTCTGGCCGATGATATGGGGTTGGGAAAGACAATCCAGACTCTGGCCTGGATCGGACATGAAAAACAGGCCGGACGGCTGGATCGCCCCTGTCTGGTGATTTGTCCCACGAGTTTGGTGCATAATTGGGCCCAGGAGGCCGAAAAATTTCTGCCATCGTTAAAAATCCTGCCCTTGCAAGGCAAAGAGCGCAAAGCCCATTTCGGCACGTTGCAGGATTATGATATGGTCGTGACCACCTATCCGTTGTTGACGCATGATAAAGAAGAATTGCTGGCCCAGACATATCACGCGGTTGTGCTGGATGAAGCGCAATTTATCAAGAACGCCAAGGCCCATATGACCCAGATTGTGCACCAGTTATCGGCCCGTCATCGCATATGCCTCACAGGTACGCCGCTTGAAAACCATTTGGGGGAATTGTGGTCGTTGTTCCATTTTCTGCAACCCGGATTCTTGGGAGATGAAAAAGCCTTTAACAGCACTTTTCGCCGCCCCATTGAAAAACACAATGATGCGGACAAACAACATCTGTTGCAGCGGCGCATCCGTCCCTTTATGCTGCGCCGTTTAAAGGAAGACGTGGCCAATGATCTTCCCCCCAAGACCGAGATTATCCGCACGGTCGAGATGGACAAAGCCCAAAGCGATTTATACGAAACCATCCGTTTGAGCATGCATGATAAAGTACGTCAGGAAATTGCCAAAAAAGGCATGGCGCGGAGCCATATTGTGATGCTGGATGCGTTGTTGAAATTGCGGCAGGTCTGTTGCGATCCCCGCCTGTTAAAAATAGAATCGGCCAAAAAAACCAAAGCAGAGTCGGCCAAATTAGCCCTGTTAATGGAGATGTTACCGTCTTTGATCGAGGAGGGGAGGAAAATCCTGCTCTTTTCCCAATTCACGGAAATGTTGGGCCTGATCGAAGAGGCGTGTAGAAAAGCTGCCATTCCCTATGTGATCCTTACGGGGCAAACGGAAGATCGTAAAACCCCGATCAATGCCTTCCAGAAAGGGAACACACCGCTGTTCCTGATCAGTTTAAAATCCGGTGGCACCGGACTGAACCTCACAGCGGCGGACACAGTCATTCATTATGACCCTTGGTGGAATCCCGCTGTCGAGAAACAAGCCACAGACCGCGCCCACCGGATCGGGCAGGACAAACCCGTCTTTGTTTACAAACTCTTGACAGCCGGAACGGTCGAAGAAAAAATTCTGGATATGCAGAAACGGAAACAATCCTTGGCCGATGCCCTCTTCGATCCGGACCAGAAAACCAAAGGCAAACTGACCGAAGATGATATTTCGGTTTTATTCGAAAAAATGTAATCTATATTTTCTACTCATAGGTCAGGTCCTTGGCCTTGCCATGAAAAATTCTATACGCAAGAACCGTATAGCCAATCAGGGCCGGCAACACAAACAGCGCGCCGATCAAAATAATCATCAGAGATTCAGGGGCGCTCGCAGCCTCTGTGATTTTTAATTTCTCCGGAACAATATAGGGGTAGAAGCTATAGGCAAGACCCTGGAAACACGCCACAAAGATGCCGATTGTTGTCACAAACGGACCCCAGCACCAACGATCATCCGGTTTGGGTAATCGGCGCAATAGGACCCCCAAACCGATGATCAGGACGCCTGTCACCAGTGGAATTGGGGCGAGGAACGCCATATTCGGCCAGGAAAACCATTTATCGAAGATACGGGAACTGACCAAGGGTGTAGCAACAGAGACAAGAATAATCGCCAGCAAGATCGCCCATAAAGATGTCTGCGCCCATAAGATGGATTTGCGCTGCAATTCACCGTCGGTTTTCATGATGAGCCAGCACGCCCCGATCAGAGAGTAAGCCGCCGCGACCCCCGCGCCCACAAGCAGGGAAAAAATCATCGCCGCCAAACTCTGTTCAAATCCCAGAATGTAGGATCCCAGCATATACCCTTGCACCACGGCCGTCAGGAGCGAGCCTATAAAGAAAGCAGAATTCCAAGCGGTTTTATGATCAATTTTTGCTTTGGCCCGAAAATCAAACGCGACCCCGCGCAAGATAAGACCTATCAGCATCAGAGCCACAGGCAAATAAAGACTGGAAAGAATAAGGCCATGTGCCTTAGGAAAAGCGACGAGCAACAAGCCCACACCCAGCACAAGCCATGTTTCATTCGCATCCCAGAATGGCCCGATAGAGCCAATCATTCTATCTTTCTCGGCCTCGGTGGCGCGGGTCATTAAAATGCCAACCCCCAGATCATACCCGTCAAGGACGGCATAAACGAGCATCGACAGCCCCATAAGAGCTGCAAAAGACAAGGGAAGCCAGTCCCCATTTGCAAATATATCCATCGGATAATCCTTTCCTTAATCCCTAGAATCCCCAGAATCTCTAAAATCCGGAGTACGCGAGAGATTTGTTACATTCTCCGGCGCATGTCCTGCTTTGCGCGCCATATAAAAGAGTGTCGTGATAAACGCGATCATAAGCCCCGCGTAAATCGCCAGATACATCGACAAACTCATGGCAATAACAGGGGCAGGCACATCCGAAATGGCATCCCTTGTCTTCAGAATGCCTGTAACGAGCCAAGGTTGACGACCAATTTCTGTGACATACCAACCGGACACAGTCCCCACCCATCCCGAAAACCCCATCGGGATTAAAGCATAGGCGATCGGGCGTCTGATATTTTGTGTGGTTAACAAAGAATATGCCGCAATCCATGACACGACCAGCATCAGACATCCTGTTCCCACCATGATCCGGAACGCCCAGAAGACAGGGGCCACGGGTGGATGATTGTCTTCAAATTCATTCAGGCCTTTCAGTTCGCCATCCCGATCATGCGTCAATATCAAACTGGCGAGTTGCGGGATTTCAATTGCGAAATCATTCCGGCGCGTGTCCGGATTTGGCCATCCAAATAACACCAACGGGGCCCCTTTTTCCGTGGTCCATAGGCCCTCCATCGCCGCAATTTTTTGTGGTTGATGTTCCAGAGTATTTAAACCATGCACATCCCCGACAAAAATTTGTAACGGAATAAGCGTTGCGGCAATGCATACGCCTGTTCTTAACGCGGCCATCACGGCTGCCGTCCGGTCGTTCCGCACCCAACGATACGCAGAGATGCCCGCGACCAAAAAAGCAGCCGTCAGACCAGAGGCAATCAGCATATGCGTCAAGCGGTATGGGAATGAGGGGTTAAAAATAATGCGAAACCAGTCCGTCGCATGAGCCACTCCGTCGCGCATTTCAAATCCGGCCGGGGTTTGCATCCAGCTATTTAACGCCAGGATCCAGAAGGCCGAAACTGTTGTTCCGAAAGCAACCAGACAAGTTGCAAGAGTGTGCATCCAGCGTGGCACACGACGAAACCCGAAAAGCATGATGCCGAGAAACGTGGCTTCCAGAAAAAAGGCCGTCAAAACTTCATAAGCCAATAAGGGGCCGGCAATATTTCCCACTGTTCTCATAAATCCTGGCCAATTTGTCCCGAATTGGAACGACATGGTAATCCCGCTGACAACGCCCACAGCAAAACACAACGCAAAAATTTTCGTCCAGAAAAAATACGCCTCCATCCATTTTTCATCACGGGTCACATGAAAGCGCAGCTTGAAAAACAACAGAATCCAGCCCAGAGCCAGCGTAATGCTGGGAAATAAAATATGGAAGGTAATGTTGGCGCCAAACTGAAGGCGGGCAAGTAACACGGGGTCAAGGTGGTCTATCATCGGGGGGCCGCTCGTAAGGGGGTAGAGAGTGGGGGTGAAGAGTGCTTTAGAATCTTTTTATGCGTGTCCCTTATACGCATCCTGCCACGCAACATCGACAACAGCCTTGGAGACATCATAACGATTATAAACAGATTTAGGGCGTGTCATCAATTCTAATCTTTTGGACTGCGAACCGCACATTATTTATGTCCCTTGGGCTTCCGTTTCTCAAATACGTCTGTGTATTCTGCGATACGGTTCTCGAAAAGCGCGGTTCTCGTCACAAAATCTGTCAATTGATGACACGCCCTAGAAGCTTCCCGCAATGATATTGCTCCTCTTTCAGGGAATCGTCTTGACAGCACTGGCCATAAAATAGGTGTTATTGGCCGTTACATAATCCCCTTCTGCACTCACCGCGATGATGCCGACATATCCTTTTTCTTTGTCCCACAAATCCTCTACGGCCAGATCGCATGCCATTTTCAGGTTTTTGGTGTCGCGATAGAACTCTTCCACCTTCTTCGACGTCAGACGGCGGAGGACTTTATCACCTTCGCCCGTGCAGGCCACAGCCACATATTCGGAACAATAAACGCCTGCACCGAAAATCGGCGTATCGCCGACGCGTCCTGGATAACAATATTTTGTCCCGCCCGTTGAGCAAGCCGCAGCCAGCATGCCATTGGCATCAATGGCAACAGCGCCAACCGTGCTGAGCTTTTTGACATTGGTCGATTCAATATCTTGCGCCAAGGCGTCATAGGTTAAGGCATGGATATCATTGGTACGGATATCATTCAGTTCAAGGAGGCGATCTCTGGTATAGGGGGATAGGGACGGAATCCCTATTTCACGGGCAAAAGCCGTCGCTCCGTCTCCGGATAATATGGAATGATATCCACGATCCATAACAGCACGAGCCACCTGGATTGGATTGTGCACGTTCTGGATTTGCATGACGGCTCCATATTGCCCCTTGGAGGTGCAAATCCCTGCATCCATACGAATGACCCCATCCATTTGCACAACACTGCCATACCCCGCATTAAATATCGGATCGAGTTCAAGCGCGCGTACCGCGTCTTCGACCATATCAATTGCAGAACGTGAGGTATCAACAGAATCGATACATATCTGCGCGGCCTGTGATTTTCGGGCATTCAATTCATCCGGCTGGTTGGCTCCGCCGCCATGTGTTAACACTATCATCTTATATCTCCCGTGTAAGAGTGGTGATGGCCGATTTCAAGCCCCGCACATCCTTGGCATTCCGGCCAATCAGTGCGCAACGTGTTGGCGCAACAGAGGAATTCCCGCGTCCGGGATAAACATCCGGCATAAAGGGAATAATGCCACACATGCTGGATTTTTGATAGAGCAAGCCTGCTGTATTAAAGAAACGCAAAATACCAGACATGACATCATCCGAAGGGCCATCTGTGACAGGAACATCAACCGTCAGGGATTCCCCATACATCGAGCAGCCTTTTGTTGCTTCGAGTTTTTGTATCAGGCTCAGGAGAGGGGTGGACCCGTTCATACGGCAATTCGCCTCCAGAATATAGGCCTTTATATCACCGCCCGCTGTCTCGGCAACCAAAGCATCAACCCCGATATAGCCCCGATATCCGCGCCTTTGAAAAGATTCATACACGTCAAAAATATTGGGCAATATAGTTTCGATCAGATCCTTCTCTGTCGCTGACAACGTATATCCCCCCATATAACTTCCGTCTTCTGTCACTTGTCCGGTTGTGCCGACATAGGTCACATCCGTTTCCCCGATCACAGCCTGAACACAATAATTACCCAATATGCGGACATCTCCCCGAGCCGCGATATCAAATTCCAGAACAAGATCGCGTATCATGGATTTCGGAATATCATCATATGTTGCTAAAGCCGATGAAATCGGGGGAGGGGAATAACTTCCATTGGCCGATTTTATAAAATCCAGAAATTTGGACCGGATATAGTCCACATCAGGCCCATTGGGCAAAGGAATGGTTCCTCCCCCCGCAACAGACGGGAATTTTAACCACGCAGGCGTCAGAGGAAGTTGTCTTTGAACCGCCATGTCTTGAAAACGTTGAATCCCGGATTCCAGAGTCTCATCAGGGGAGATAATCAGGCCAACCGGCATGGGAAACCCTTCTTCCTCTGCGATACGCCGCAAGTAGGATTTAGAGTTGAAATCAATGCTGTCTTGTACCGTGGTCAAGACACGTCCACCCACTGTGCCCGCAAACGCAATCATGTCTGGCGAGACAAAAGATGGAACGAAGATTTTTCCGCTAAGTTCTGGCGAAAGCTTCCCAACATTTTCCTGCATCCGGCTGACCATAGCCCCTTCGGGGAAGAGGCGGGACGGGAGTGTCTCCGGATCGCAAATCGACATCACATTCGCATCCGAAGGGATAATATTATTCGTTGATAAATAGTCTATCAGGCTTTCGGGGCAGGATAATGTCAGAAGAGCCGCATTTTTTCCAGCCATCACCACAGGGGCAAGACCTGCCGCGGTATCGCCCAGAACCCAGTCGGTTGGTTCTGCCAGATCGGGGAAATTTTTTGCAGAACTGTAAAATTCATTGATAAAGGCCGCTTCGCCGTTATTCAGCCCCAGATAGTTTTCAATGGCATCCAGCCCATTTTCCAGACTGCCCCGTTTTGTTGTTATGTTCATCCCTGTTCTCATTGTGTTGACTCCGTTATCTCGTTTTGTTATGTTTTACTGTATTAATGTAATAACACACTAAATTTACAGGAGTCAAAGATTTTGTTCCAAAATTTTACAAATATGCTTAACTGGCAGTATGAACGACAAAGACACCCACATGAAAACCCACATGGATGCCCTGTACGAGGCCTTTGGATCCCTGAAGTCCGAAGACGAAATCAGACGTTTTCTGACGGATTTATGCACCCCCGGCGAGATTGAATCTTTTGCCGAACGGTGGGCCATTGCCCGCGCCTTGCATAAAGACACACAAGGCTACCGTGACATTGCGGCGGATATTGGATCCAGCACCACCACAGTGGCCCGGGTCGCCCGCTTTCTGAAACAAGAAAATTATGGCGGATATAGATTGGTCTTATCGCGTCTCACAGAAAAGAAAAAAACATGACATCAGGTCGCTTAAAAATAATCACGCCGGATTGCATTCCGCGCCGTGGCGAACAAGTTTATGATATCGCAACACTCGATAACGTACGGGACATACTGAATGATATTCACCGCACTGGCGAATTGGCTGTCCGACTCTATGCAGAAAAATTTGGCGATATTGCTACAGGGCAATCCTTATTCCTCCCACCCGAAGATTTGGAGAATGCTTATGAGAGTCTGTCTCCAGAAGATCAAACAGTCCTGCAACGGGTTGCAGCCCGTATCCGCTCCTTTGCCGAAGCCCAGAAAAACAGTTTAAAATCCCTCTCGGTTCCAATTCCAGGAGGTTTCGCGGGGCATGATATTTTGCCGGTCGAAACGGCGGGATGTTATGCCCCCGGAGGGCGGTTCCCACTGCCATCATCGGTATTGATGACGGCCATTCCTGCACGTGTTGCCGGTGTCAAACATGTGATTGTGGCCTCTCCTAAACCCACCCGCCATACACTGGCTGCGGCCTATCTGGCGGGTGCAGATGGCGTGCTCTGCATCGGAGGGGCGCAGGCCATTGGAGCTTTGGCATCCGGCATCTGCGGCTTCCCTCCTGCGGATATGATTGTGGGGCCAGGAAACAGATGGGTAACGGCCGCGAAGCAGATAATTTCCGGTCGTATCGGAATTGATATGCTGGCCGGACCATCCGAATTGATGATTGTGACCGATGACAGCGCAGACCCCACAACCGTTGCTGCGGATTTATTGGCGCAAGCGGAACATGATCCGGAGGCTTTGCCTGTTTTGATTTCTTTGTCCAGAGACATGATAGATCACGTGAATACAGAATTAGAAAAAGGTCTGGCCTCCTTGCCAGAGGAGAATAGGGCAACCGCAGAACCCGCATTATCCAATGGATACGCGGTTTATGCAGACAGTCTGGATACGGCTGTCCGGATAGCGAACACTCACGCACCGGAACATTTGGAATTGCTCTTGAAAAACGCCAAAGAGGTCGCGCCTCTTTTTAAAGAATGCGGAGGATTATTTATCGGATCCTTGGCCGCAGAGGTTATTGGCGACTATGGAGCAGGGCCCAACCATACATTGCCGACAGGCGGCACAGCGCGGCACACAGGCGGCTTGTCGGTCTTGAATTTCCTGCGTGTCCGGACATGGATCCATATTGAAGACCCGCTCGCAGCCCAAGATGTCTACAAAGATGCTGTCAGACTCGGTCGCATTGAAGGCCTGGAAGGCCATGCACGCTCCGCAGAGGCAAGGCTCATCATTCCCGAAGTTTCCTGATAACCCCAATGACTATTGAAGGCTTATATGACAACCTATACATTCCGACCATATAATCACGAAGATTACGATGATTGTGTGCAAATTTTTCAACAAAATACCCCACAATATTTTTACCTTGACGAACTTGCAGATTATCAGAATTATCTCCAAAATTATGCTTTGGGTAATTATTGGATTTATATGGCGGGATCAACCACGATTGGTTGCGCGGGCATACGCGTTTCCGAGAATATTGGGCGTCTCGTTTACGGCATGATTACCCCCGCCTATCATGGGCACGGACATGGAAAATGTTTACTGAATTTCCGTTTGCAACAATTAGCGAAGAATCCACACATTACACACATCAATCTTGACACCAGCTCCGAAGCAGCAGGGTTTTTCTCCAAGCAAGGCTTTGTTGAAGAAGGTAGGATCCTGAATGGGTTAGGGGAAGGGCTCGATCAAATCTCAATGACCTTATCCCTGAAACCACGCTGACATAGCCAATGAGGCAATCAGCCTACTGGCGACCTTCTGGGCGCGCAGGGACGATTCTCACCGGCTCTGCCAGCGGAAAGATTAAGCGACGATATTCAGCAAACGCCCGCTTTCCGATGATTCGTTCACGGAAGGAGCCGATCCGCCATCGTCTGCATCCCCATCCCCATCTCCTGCGGTTCTCACAAGCTGGTTGATCGGCTGCATTTTCTGGGTATATTGGGTCTGTGCGGGACTAAAACTGCCAATACTGGATATTGCCATGATGTAACGGTCCTTTCTGTTGGTTACTCTTTCAGAATATCAGGGAATGCTGAAGAGAATCTGAAGGAGTTGGAAGATCCTTTGGAAAGCATACCACAACAGACAGTCCATGGGGATCATTATCTTTCAACGTGAGGGTGGCGCCGTAATGGTCGGCAATCCATTTGACCATCGACAACCCCAACCCGCTGCCCTCTGTTGAGGCTTTTACCACCCGATAAAAACGGTCAAATACCTTGGTTTTATGGGCTTCTGCTATGCCATCCCCCGTATCGGTGACGTCCAGACATACCTGCGCCGTGTTGTGGGTCAGATGGATCCGGATGTGCCCGTGTTCCGGCGTAAATTTGATAGCATTTTCAACCAGATTCCGGACAAGAATCGCCATCGCCTGTGGATTGACACACAAGAACACCGATTCGGCCAGAGACATATCCCATGTTTGTTTTTTGTCCTCCATGAGCGGAGTGAGGCCATCAACCACATCCCGAATGACAGGGCCAATGTCGCAGGGGGACGTATCCGCCAACATATCCGGATTGTTCTGAAGGCGGGAAAACGCCAATAATTGCTCCACCAGAAGGGTTCCACGGTTAATGGAGGCCAGAAGATTCTGCAATCCTTCTGTATCGGTTCGGGAAATGGTGTTTTGCCGCAGCAACACTTGCACCTGCATTTTCATCGCCGCAAGAGGTGTGCGTAACTCATGGGCCGCATTATCGGTAAAATCACGCTCTTGCTGCAATCCTTCCTCGACGCGGACGAATAGACGATTCATGGCGCGAATCAGTGGCACAATCTCTGTCGGTAAGGTATGGGAATCAACGGGAGAAAGATCCGCAACATTCCGGCGATCCACATCATGGGAGACCCGCACCAGAGGACTCAGGCTTTTGGTTGTCCCGAACCAGATCAGAATCAAGGAGCCCGGAATAAACATAAAGGCCGGAAACAACAGACTGGCCAAAAGGTCAGAGATCAATTCGGCCCGAATGTCCAATTTTTCAGCGGCCTGGATAACAATATGGCTTGTCGGTGTGCGGTACACATAAAATCGCCAGTCGATCCCTCCGATGGTTTGGTAAGAAAACCCTTCGGGAGCGATAAAATTTCCTATCATATCCGCTCCGACCGAGCGTGTGACCAAATGCGCATTGTTCCAGATGCTAAAGACGATATTTTTTTCGTAATGATGCGACATATCGCGGGGTTCGTCGCCCAGTTCGATTTCGGCAAGCTGGTCATGCTCAATCGGGCGGACGGTCAGTTGATACAGCAACTTTGTGGCATGCGATAATTCTGCATCATAAACCTCGTTCACCTCATGGTAGGCCGAGAGCGCCGAGATTCCAAGAGTCACCAAACTGCCGAGAAACACCGAGATTCCGAACAGGGTAATCAATTTCAAACGGAGTGATCGTGGCGAGAAAACGAAACGTGTCATGGGTCGATACTATATCCGATCCCGCGAATGGTGCGGATAAAACCTTTTCCCAGTTTCCGGCGTAAAGACGAGATATGCACTTCGACCGCATTGCTTTCGAACGAATCGGCACTGGACCAGTCATAAATATGGTCTTCAATCATGGCGCGGCTGACAATTTTTCCGATATGTCCCATTAAAATTTCCAGAATTCCCAATTCGCGTCCCGATAACGTAACGGGAACTCCGTCTTTGTGAACTGTTCTGGCAAGTGGATCAAGAATAATATGTTTGCATTCTATATGAGGTCTGGCACGCCCTTGCGAGCGGCGGATCAGCGCAGCACAACGAGCCAATAATTCATCCAGATCAAAGGGTTTGACCAGATAATCATCGGCTCCGGCATTGAGCCCTTCAATCCGGTGGCGCGTTGTATCTTTGGCCGTCAGGAACAAAACAGGGCGATCGTCCTTGGCGATCCGCATGGATTTCAGAATATCCAGTCCGGATTTGTCGGGCAAATTGATATCCAGCAACACCAGATCGTAAGGAGTCGCCGCAATCGCCAATTCGGCATCCCCACCGGTTCTGACCCAATCAACAGCATAAGACGTTTTTAGCCCAGCCAGCGTGGCTTTGCCCAACATGTCATCATCTTCGACGAGTAATAAGCGCATAGGGTTCAAACATGAAAACGTTTCGGTAACATCCGCAGCAATGTTTCATCTTTGCGAATAAAGTGGTGATAGAACGCGGCTCCGGCATGAGCGAGGATGAAACCTACCAGAAAGAGCGCGCTATTTCCATGAATTTCACGTAAAAGCGGGACAAGGGCGGTGGTTTTGGGAAAAAGAGCGGGCAGGGGGATAAGTCCGAACAGAACCGGGGGGCGTCCCATAGCGGACACAAGCATCCATCCTGACAACGGCATGACCAGCATAAAAACATAGAGGGCCACATGCGCCGATTCTGCGGCCAATTTTACCAAGGGAGATAGCTCCTGCACAAGCGGGGGAGGAGGAGCCATCATGCGGTTAATCAGGCGGACAAAAAACAAGCCAAAAATACCAACACCCAGAGAGGTGTGGATCAGCAATATCAGGGGTTTGATCTCCCCATGGATCAGATCAAGCCCCCATCCGATTGTGAGCAAGGCAACAATCACCACCACCATCAGCCAATGGAGGATCTGGCTGATGGCGGGGTAGGTCTGAATATCTCGTGGAAACGATTTTCCGGACATAAGCGGCCCTTAAAATTCGTATTCGAGATTTAACTTGGCCGTTGTATCGGGGGCTGCTGCAGAAACCCCGAATAAAACGCCCGTGTCATATTTAACCCGACCGATTTGCCCCTGGATCACGGGGCCAATTTTGTGGTCTTGTTCGCTATAGGACAGGCTATCCTTGGTATTACCGAAATCGGCATAATATTCGATTCCAGGCTCGAACGCTTTATCATAGCGATATTTTGTGCGGAGCGCGACACTGGGCGACCATCCGGAAGAGGCATTGTTTCCGAATTCATGGGACGCGCCGATATTCGCGGTGTTCACAAAATTATGGATGTTTTTTTCCAACAGGATCTTGGCTTCGACGTTGTTGGGATCCCCGCTATGGCGGGCTTTTTCCAGTTCGAGATAAAACCCTGTGTCCACAAAATTTTCACCGGGTTTCCATGGCACAAAGACGTTCTCGAATTTCAGGTTGGTTAACTGATCGTTGCTGCCATTGTCTTTTTCGATTTCAGCTCCCAATTCCGTTTGCCACCAATCTGTCACACCATACTCGGCTGCGACCACTTGACTTAAATATTTGTCCTGATCGGCGCGGTGATCTTTGCTGTAGTTCAAATCGACTTCGGCGGCAAGTTCGCCTTTTTCAACACGCGGGGAATAGAGTTTCAAGTAATCAGCATGGGCCGAACCACTGGCCAGAGAAATAATGGCGGCAGATATTATAAAGGGATAACGGTTTTTCATCACATGTCTCCTTGTTGGTAGGTTATGGACAGGGGGGATTATTTGGCAATAATTTTGCCGGTCGTGTCAGGATTATTGTCGTCAAAAATCGGATATTCTCCGGCTTCTAGCGGGCCAACAAACATATCAACGCTTTTCCCACTCTCGATCTTTTGCTCTTTGTCCAGCTTGTAGCTTTCAAATTCGGTCTGGGTTTTTTCCTCGTTCTTGACAATCAAGCGGACTTTCTGTCCGGCCGGAACCTGAAGGGTGGATGGTACAAACGCGCCGCCCTTCATTTCGAGTGTGTAGACGGTTGGATCGGCTGCATGCGCAGCCCCCAGAGGCAGAACAACCTCGCACATTACCGTTGTGAGAATCAGAAATTTTTTCAACATGGTCAGGATCTCCTTTTGTCGTGTCAGGAGGGACTATATGTTCTGATTCTGAAGTGAAACTGAAGAGGGCCGACACCGGAATGGTTTCCGCTGGAAATCACATCCATCAATTCGGTATAGCGCAATCCTGAAGAATGCGAGACTAAACACGTACCCTATACGAACATAAGGTAATCCACGTGTAATTCGGTAATCTTGAATATTGGGATCATCAGGAATTTTGTGTAAAGGGCGGATAATCTATTGATGGGAATGGTGG
>CAZMZK010000001.1:0-48188 GCA_964570705.1 uncultured Micavibrio sp. | reverse complement strand
CCCCCCGCACGTCATCCCCCCCGTCATCCCCTGACGCGATCGGGGGATCCAGAAAGGAGCGCAAATCATTGCTTTCCGCACATCATGGATTCCGGCTGTGTGAGTTTTTTCTACGAAAAAACACCGCCGGAATGACGGATTGAGAGTTTTCTTCCCTCTACCCCAACGCGCTTAAAAGACTTAATGCAGCTTTTTGTTTCACCTGTTGTTTTTGCAACAAATTCATCTGTTGTTGCGATGCCAGACTTTGGTCGATTGTCTGGTTATCGAGAGCAGTTTTGGCCGCGTTTTGTTGCCGCGTGATATCGGACGATTCAAAAATCCCTTGCTGGACGGCTTCGGACGATCCGGTCGCCGACCCGATGCCCTGTGACCCGAAATGTGCCCGTTGGGTCGCCGTGGCTTGTTGCAATTTTGTCAGCCGATCGGTTTCTTTTTGTTGCAAGGCCAACAAATTGGCCTGTTTCTGAAGGGCGGCATTCTGCGCCAATGCACGGTTTTTTGCGTTGATCTCGTTCACGCTTTGCGCAGCCTCTACGCCCGACGTGACGAATTTTCCCATTGCCGCAAGCGGCGTAACCAATGATGTTAAACTTCCCATGTGATATCTCTCCTGACTGGTTTAATTGGCAATAATGTCCGTCTGCACCGACAGCAACGCAAAGGGCAGAGGCTGGCTCTGTTCAATGCGCCACAGCGGCTTGGATGTGTCGTTTTTCCATCCATAGGCGCGCACGCGAATATCTCCGGTGACCAAGGGCGGCGGCGCATCCAGAATCGTGTCCCCCGCCCCGATCCGGCGCAGTGAAATGTCTTTGAGGCCGCGTCCGGTATCGAGACTGAGCGCCCCTGTATCGCGCAAACGGAACGTGGCCTCGACCAAGCGCACGGCCCGCGCCGCACCGACATCGGAAATATTGGAAGGGGGCAATGGCTCGATCACATGGGTAAACGGCAATCCGGCCTGCACCGAGCGTGCAGGTGTGACCAGATGGATTTGCCCGCCTGATACCACCTGATCCGGCACGATTTTTCCATCAGCCACCAGAGAAATACTCTGCCCGTTCAGATGGGATAATCCGTCCCATATTGTGGCGGGAGTCCCGACCTCGCCCGCCAAAGCCGCATCCAATTGGACAAGATCATCAAGGACTTCAATCGCATAGGCTCCGTTGCGCACGATGAGGAAATAGACCTGATCGCCCACGACCGATACCGAAATTACCTGCCCTGCAGTCTCATGCAACGTCCACGCAGCCACCGATTCCGCGCGATAGACAGTGAGGGTGGCAAATTTCCCATCGGCCCGCACCAGAAACAACAAACGGCGTTTCTGGTCAAAATCCTGATCCACCGGAGTCGTAATAATATGGTGGGATAGTAACGCAATATCGGTGGCCTGATACGCTTCTTCGATGCTGGTATAAATAAATTCGCGCAATTCCTGCCCGTTGCGCGCCACAAAAAGCGTCGCACCATCGACATCAATCGGCGCGATATAGCGGTGGATCATCGACCCGACCCGCGTCTGGCGTTTGATTTGCACGGTGGACGGGGTGAGCGGATCACCGGTGACCATCCATTCCGACCCGCTGGTAAAGACCTGCAAATGGCGACCGGAAAATACGCCACGAATGGCATTGACCTGATCCGAGAAAATCCCGAACTCGATGGATTCCGAATCCAGCCCTGTGCCCAAATCGAAATTGAACAAATCACCCGATTGCGACATCCACAAACGATTGGGCAAATCCCGACTTCCGCCGATCACCAAACGATCCTGATGGAACGCACTGGTCACCGGATAGCCGCGCACAGGCGAAAAGGCTTGCTCGTCCCAATCAACTGTCGGCGTAACGGATAGCAAAGGCTCGATCACGCTGGCACTGATGACGGTGGGGGATAAAACAGCAGTCACCGCAATTTCCTTGTTACCAATCCGCATGCGCGTACCGGCATGCCCTGCCTCGAACACCTCGGAGGACGCGGTGACAGTAATCGTTCCGGTGGTCGCACTGGGGGTCACCGTTGTCGCAGATGGCGCAAATTTATACATGGGCTGATGCACCCGGTTTTGCGCTGTGTAAAAGTCCCAATTCCCGATCGCCCATGCGCCCGTATTGGTCCGGATCAATTTACGGGGGGCATAATCCGGATGGGTCAATAACAACGTATCGGCACTTTGCGTCCATGCCAGTTGCGGAATATCGGCGATGGCCCACGGCGTGGCCAACGTCGCCTCCAACGCATCATTGGCATAGATCGCACAGGATAAATGCGTAAAGACCAACAAATAGGTTTGCTCGGTATTGAATTCAAAGGCGACCATACGACCGGCTCCGGCCGCCGTGTCGATATAACGCAAACCGGATCGGCGCACGACTCCGCCTGTGGGCTGGATAAAGACATTGCGCAGTTTTAACGCGCCATTGTCATAGGCATTCAAATCGCCGCGCCCCAACAGATCGGGGGACACTTCTCCGGCAGTAAAGGTTGTTTTAATGGTGGGAATGCGGGGCATAAACTCTCCTGATAGTAAGGTGGATTATATTTTCATATTGACAAAGCGGGTTGCGTAAGTTATGAAATATGAAATTTTCGATTAACTTTAACGTAATAAGAGGGGAAAATGACCGATACTCATGCACTATCTATTCGTAAGAAATTGAACCAGTTTGCTGCAGGTGAAAAACCTCATCGTCATTCAGTCGGTGATATTGTGAGAGATGCTTTGCATCATAATCTTTTTACAAAGGGTGACCTCGCTCGTGCATTCCAGTGCCCTGAAGCACACGTATTAAAATTTCTCCATAGTGCAAACGATAGATGTATTCAAAATGGGTTCCAAGCTCTCGGCTTCGGAACAAACTAATCCTCCGCCCGTCATCCCCCGATTTACTCGGGGGATCCAGAAAAAAGTAAAATTGAACCACGAAGACCACGAAATTCACGAAGGAATTTCTGAAGCACAAACACCTTCGCGCGCTTCGTGCACTTCGTGGTTAAAAAAAGAATGCCACACGCAGAGGTCGCAAAGAATCCGCAGAGACCGCAGAGGTTTCTTACTTCCCGTACATCATCCCCTGACTGCATCCCCTGACTGCGCAGCAGTCTAGGGGGATCCAGAAAAAGACCTTAAAGACCACAGATGAACACGGATTTTATGGACACAAAAACTTCGTGAACTTCGAGAGCTTCGTGCACTTTGTGGTGAAAGAACTTTCTTTTCTGGATCCCCCGAGTAAATCGGGGGATGACGATCGCGAAGAAAAAACCTCTGTGGTTCAAATAACTTTTACTCCCGCGCATCAATCAACGGGAAGCGCTCGATCCGGTTGGGGCTGTGTTGTTGCGCATCAATCTGGCGGGCGCGGATAAGGTCTTGATCCGCCAATCGGGCCAGAGCTTCGGCGCGCGCCGTATTCTCGGTGAGCGGCAAACAAAATTCCGCGGCCAATCGCGTGATCACCGCTGACGCAAAATAGGGTGGAAAATCTTCTTCCTCGGGGCGATACACATAGGTCAGCGTGATGGCACTGGCATCGCTGTGCAGTTGATTTTGCACCAGACGATACGACACGCCACGCCCGCGCGTCCCCATCCCCGCCGATAACGCCCGCAAGAAACCGGACGGCAATTGATACGCATAGGCATAATCGGCAACAGGCGCAGTCTCCAACCGTGTCAAAGATATTTGCGCCGTGGCAAAGCTCCACGGATAGGACGATAAAATCGCATCGCGCAACGGCGGATACAGCAAGGCCGCAATTTCGGATTCGGCCGTTCCATCGGCAAAAGAGGTAATAGGATGCACGCCCACACGGGCCAAGGCACGGGCACACAGGCCAATATCATTCAACGCCATAATATAATCTCCGTTATAAAGAGTCTTGAAAAAGGGGGAATGGCCGGATCCCGTTGCGGGAGGAGGATATATCCGGCCATTCCGGATCGATACAGAATGGTGCAGAGGAGGAGGGAAAAACCTGCACCCTTCACACAAAGGCAGGAGGCGTGATTACGCGGTGAAGGTCGCAACAGTCACGACAGATCCGGTGTTTCCGGTGACGATATAAAAGACTGTTGACGGTGTGCCATCTGTATCGAGATTCACAATCATCAGATCATTGACCCGCAGCATACTGGCTGCAGAGTTGAAATATCCTGCGGTTAAAACCGACGCATCAAACGTCGTGTAATGCCACAGGGTAAAATTATTGGCATAAGCCAACACGCTCAGGTCTTTTGTTGCAAAAGCCATGTTTTGTACTCCTTATAAAAATTGGACATGAAAAAGATAGAGGATGGGGAAACAAGTGATGGATCATGATTGACCGACCACTCATTCCTCATCACTGTTCACTCACACACTAATCAGGGGTTTCGTCACAGTTGATGACCACCACACCTGACCCATCAATCAACACCGACCCTTGGGACATCATGTTGTTGACAAAGTGCGCCGCACGATCGCCGTGCCAGGTAATATCGGACTGGACATCCGACCCCGACGCATGGCCAATGGCGGTTTTGTGGAACCAGAAACACGACCGGATATCATTGCCATCCATGGGCAAGCCCGACATCGGAATCCATGTGGTTCCCAACCATTTTCTGGCCTGCATATTTTTATACGGCAATTCATCCGCACCGACATATTCGGATGAGGCGAATTCAGGGATTTTCAACAACTCGCTCCATTGCTTCCACCCGATCACGGCGAAACGCTGGCCATCATCCGGCACGTCCGCGCCGCCGAGTTTTTCAAAGGCGGAGAGAACCTTATCGCGGGTCAGGCCGATATTGGCATCCGGAATCACCAACGATGTTGCAGAGGCAAGCGCACCGATAATCAGATCATCGGTTTTACGACCGAGCGCATAGGCTCCGGCATTCGCAATCACGGCGCGTTCATCGTGATTGATCTTCAACTCGGACAATTTATCGACCCAATCACCGGCGTAATAATCCTGCAACACGCATTCGACGGCGGTATGGCTGACATTCATCACCGGCACCATGCCATGGGTGGATTTTGTGGATGCGGTGCCTTTTCCGACTTTCTGGAAGACAACGGACGATCCTTTTACATTGTTGATCACGCGCACGGCGCCGCGCAATTTGGACCCTTGCCGTTGGTACGCCTCATGCACTTCACGTTCGAACTGCTTCACAAAGGCGAGATTGATATCTGTACTCATGTATGTATCCTTTTGGGTTATGGGGGTTACGGGAATGCCCTTGCCTCCGGTTCTCGTGTCCGGCCAGAGAAAAGGCAGTGTTGTATCGTCTCAGGCCGCCGTTTTCGGGCAGAAAACAGGCGGTTATCTGGGGAAATCAGGACTATTTATTGTCATAAACATATTTTTATTGTTTTGTCCGGCGTCTTGGTGTATGATCCGGACTATAGGATGACGAAAGCTGCGTTTTATCTGTAGACAACTCAAAATCTACGCCTTTTGTCATAGACAGTTTTAGGAGCAAAAATTATGCTGCAGGGTATTATGACTGCATTAGGGTTTAAAAATTCGATCTCTTCGGACGGCACAGACGGCTTCGCCTCGCGCCGTGTTCATCCACGCCGCAGCTGCGACCAGTGCGTGGGCTTCATCAATGGCAAAGCCCACCCGATCCTTGACTGGAGCCCGGGCGGCATGCGGGTATTTGCCGATACCCGCCCTGTGGCCCTTGGTGAAGAAATGGATGTCGAATTGAAATTCCATCTGCGCGAGAATTTGATCAGCGTTAAACACAAAGCCAAAGTCGTGCGCAAATCCAACGAATCGGTCTCGTTCCAATTCTTGCCGGTTAACAACGACATGCGAAAAACGTTCCAGAACGTGATTGACGACTTTAACGCCCGCGAATTCGCCGGATCACAGGCTTAGTTCATACCGCTCTGGCAGACCGTCATTCCGGCGGTGTTTTTTCGTAGAAAAAACTCACACAGCCGGAATCCATGATGTGCGGAAAGCATTGCTTTCCGCTCTTTTCTGGATCCCGTTTGTGCAAGCGTTCCTAACGGAACACGCCAACGGGATGACGCCTTGCATAAAACTGATCACTCGCCACTAATCACTGATCACTAAAACACTCACTGACCACCATACAGCTTCTGGAATCCATCACTCACCCGCGCGATAAAGGCAGGATCACGCTCGCGCCAGTATTTCGGATTTTGCATCATCTGTTTTAATCCGGCTTCATCGATCGGGCCAATCGCGGTTGTCTCATCCTTGGCAATCGGACTTTTCGCGCCGGACTTCATCATGGCATATAACGCCATCACGCCGTCATATGAACAACAAAGCCCGTCATAGGCAGACGCAGGCAGATTTTTCTGACCAAATTCCTGCAATTGTTTGGAGACGACATCCCATTTTTCCGGCCCGCCGAATTCTTTGACCAAACGTTCCAATTCGCGGTCAGCCTGAAACTCTGCGGCCATATCCAATATCATCGGCACCAGTTTCTCGGTGGCCAGATCATAAATTTCCTGCACCTGATCATTGGTAAACCCTTTCTGGTGCAAGCGGGCGTTCAATTCCGGATCAATCGCAATCACATCATTGTGCAAAGTAATATCATATTGATCCGCCGTATCAGGGAGCCCCATGATTTTTTTGCAACCGCTTGCGATCATCTTCTGTCTCTGGCAGAGGCACCATTTTCGAGGCGCGCCGTTCAAGAGCCAGATACGAATTGAGAAGAGCATCAACCCGAATTTCTTTTTTGTCGGCATCCCAGAATTTATCCGGCACCGAATCGGGCTTCGCAGGATCTTGCGTGGCTGGGGCAGCGGTGTCATTCACATCAACGGCGGCGGTTAACAAATTGTCACTGGTTTGGGTGGGGGTCAGATCGGTCATAGGTTAGTCTCCTTTTGTTGGAATAATGAAAGATGAGTCAGGTTGTGTCAGGAAATCCGGCACACCCAACATCTCGGTCAGGTAGGCCATCATCGCCGGACGATTGATTTGCGCCACAATATCGGGGCCGAGACTGGTGGCAGCCTGTATCCAGCCTAAAGCCTGCTGCACTGTTTGCGATGATTGCGCACGGGCCAACGGCGATCGGTAATCAATCGCAACCACCCGCCCATCCAGCGGTAAATCGGGAATCACACCGCGCTTGCGCAAAATCTGATACGCCCGCTGCAATAACGGGTTCAACAATTCGACTTGCAAACGCCCGAATGTGGCCCCCAAAAGCAACGTCATCTCGTTCGATCGCAACGTAATTTCGGTGGCCGTAGCGCGGCCAGCATCACTTATCTGCGGCAAACGATCAGCCAACAACGCATGACGAATGCGCCCGCGCAAATCGCTCAACACCAATTGCGATACATCAAACCGTGCGGGCATCTCCAACGGCGTCAAACCTTTGGACCCTATGGCTTTTGGAATAATAGCGCCGGGAACCAATTCAATATTGGACAAATTTAACACACCATCATCTTCGGCCTGCCAAATCCCAGTGACCGAAATCGACGCATTTTTCAGGATCAATTCGACAACTTTGTTGGCGGTTTTAATATCCGGCAATGCCTTCATCACCGGAGACCGCCCATAAATTTCCCCCGGAGATTTCATCCAACGGAAATTGATAAACGGCGATTGCGGCAACGTGCTTTGATAGATGATCTCGAGCGTGTCCGGATCACATAAAGCAAAGAGATATCCATGCCCGTCCGGATGTTTTGTGACAACCTCCATCAACGGAAAGGTTTCATCCGGATGACGATTTCCTGTGTGCAATAAAGATAACGGTATATCCGCGCCCTCATACCGCGCCAGAATCTGGGGCAGGGTTAATGCGATGGAACGAAACACCGTATCCAGCTTGCCATGTGCGCTTTCATCCATCACGATGTCGCTCAACGGATTGGCCATAAAATGAAAGGCAGATAATTCGCCAATATCCGCCTCTTCAAATACCAAAGACGCGGTTCCAGCGACAACCAGATCCAGAAAACATTGATGAATCTCGACAATAAAATTCGATTGATCAAAATGGGCCTGCAACAAACGTGTCGCTTTCTCAAGCGCAGGCGCAATCGCCTTGGCTTCATCCGGTGTCAAATCGGTTCCGGCTTTTAATCCAAACCAGGGAGTCAATGGTGGCGTCACATTGCCCAATAACAGACTGGCCAATTGATCCACCGAATCGAGCGCTGTCCCATCGTACAACGATTCACTGCGCCGATTGACCGCACCACTTCCGGAGAGATAGGAGCTACATTGGGGGAGCGCGTAATCATAGCAATCCCGCCACACCCCTTGCCATTGGTCGTGTTGTGATTTTGCTGCACGAAATTTTCGCGCCAGCAACTGATTCAGATCTTCGGACATGGATTATTCTCCCAACAAGGATTTGCGTTGTGGCGCAGTGCTGTTTTCATTCAAAAGACCGCGATAGCTGGTTAAGACGTTCCCCAGAACGCTACGCGATCGGCGCAAAACAGTCTCGACGCGGGATTTGGCAACCTCGTCCGGACTGGCCACGGTTGGCGATGTCGTGACGGCGGAGCTGGACTCCGTTGTTTGTGGAGTTACCACAGCGGCCGCCGTAGGAATTTTGGGGCGTGACGTAATGCTTCCCATGATAGTGATGGTATCCTTTCAGGTTAAAGACTGCAGATGGCGAAAAAGTTGCCACGGCGTGAGAATAAAAAATGACCGTACTCCCAGAATGCGTTTGACACTTTCCACGCAACTAAAAGCCGCCGGCCATAAAATTTTTGGTGTCGCGGATGACAGAGGCACAGGGACAGAAATCACCCGATCTCCCTGATGTTCGAACCAATCTTTCAAATGGAACCCATCCGGCAAATCCAGACGCATGACTTCGGTCTTATGCGCCAAGGCATCAACACATATCCATACATCCGCAAAGCGGAGCAGAACAAAGCAATGACGGAATCCGCGGCGCAAACATGTGAGCCACCACAGATCCGTCTGGTCGGTAAAGACCACCAGAATTTCATCCGGCATCATTGTTACACACCAAGCGGATCCAATGAGGACGCACCACAATACGTTTGGTGACCAAAACATCTTCGAGTTTTTCCAAAGCCTCTTTCCACAAACCATAAGCGCGTTTTTCTTTGGGGCGGCGCGGGTCAGGCGAGAGAGATCGCTGGCCATAATGACGCAAAATCATCACATGATCCATGGTCACACGGCGATGACGATACAGGCGCTCCAGCGCCTGAATAATATCTACCGGCTCACAGGGGCGCGCATATAATCCGGCTCCGGCCGTGATTTTTGCGCCCTCGTTGCGGGCAGTTTGCGCCTGAATGAACCAGAACCAGGCTTCTTCGGCTGATTTGAATGGAATCGTGTCGTCAGCCGTCAGCAACGGCGACCCTGTGATCGTCTTGAACGTTGTCATATAATTAAGTCCCCAGAAGAGTTGCGGAACAGCGTAACCGGCACAAAACCTGAAAAAAGTTACAATTGTTCCCTTTATGTTCTCATTGATACCGACTCTTTTTGCTCCTGTCAAGAAAAATTTATGATTTTTTTCCTATATCTAGGATTAAAGACTTATGCGATACTAGGAACATCATGCTGACACACGACACTATCTGGCTAGCGATTGATCGTCTGGCGCAAAGTTGCGGTTACTCCACATCGGGTCTTGCCAAAAAAGCAGGACTGGATCCGACATCGTTCAACCGCAGCAAACGAATTGGCGCAGATGGCAAGCCACGCTGGCCATCTACCGAGAGTATCGCCCGCATCCTGAGTGCCACGAATTCCAGCATGGCCGATTTTATCGGGTTGATCAGCACCGCATCCACAACCGTCCGCACCCATTCGCGCATTCCGGTCATCGCCACCCATCAGGCCGAACACAGCGATGTGTTTGATGAATCCGGCAATCCCAAGGGAGAAGGGTGGGATTATATCCATTTCCCTTATGCCCCCGATGAGGGCCTGATGATGTATGCGCTGGAAGTGACAGGAAATGGGATGTTGCCATTGTTTCGCGAAGGCGATCGGTTGATTATCGCCCCAAACGCCCCTGTACGGCGCGGGGATCGTGTGGTTGTCAAAACCATCAGTGGCGCATTGCACGCCAAGGAATTGGCACGCCAGACAGGTGGCAAAGTCGAATTAAAATCGTTGCCTCCGGCCGAAGGCGATGACATTCTAGCAGCCAAGGACATTTTGTGGATATCGCGTATTGTCTGGGTCAGCCAGTAAGTCTATATCTGTTTTCCATTAGTCTAAACTGAAACCCTCATTGATCAAGGATCTACTATGACGATAAAAATTGGCGACACGATTCCGGATATTTCTTTGAAACGCCTTGGCGACAACGGGATGGAAGACATCTCCTTTGCAACATATGTTGCGGGCAAAAAAGTGGTGGTGTTTGCCGTTCCGGGGGCCTTTACCCCGACCTGCCATCAGAAACACTTGCCCGGCTATATCGCCAATGCAGAGGCCATCAAGGCCAAAGGTGTCGATGAAATAATCTGCGTGTCGGTGAATGATCCCTTTGTGATGAAATCATGGGGTGAACTGGTCGGTGCAACCGGCAAAGTCACCATGCTGCCCGATTGGAACGCCGCATTGGTCACCGCCCTCGGATTAACACTGGACGCCGCCGGAGCCGGTCTTGGAACCCGCGCTCAACGGTTTTCCATGGTGATTGACAAGGGTGTGGTCACAGATCTTCAGGTAGAACCCGTTGCCAGTGCGGTCGAATTATCCGGCGCGGATGCGTGCGTCACACGCCTGTAGCACCACGCAGGTCCACCTTACTGTTCTTCATAGGGAAGAATGGCAACGACAGAGACAGGAACAGAGACAGGCGTTCCGGCCTTAACCACCCGGGACGCCGCCGTCAAGACATAGGTATCTTTCTTGGCCGCGTCTTTGGTCATTTTATACATCACCAACGCCCCCGCATCAGGTTGCGTTGTCAGGTGATACCCCTTCTGGATCAATGCTTGACGCAAATAATGGTCAAAGGATGTGGTATGGGCCGATGTTCCAGCGAACCATTTTTCTTCCGGCATAACGCGAATCGGCGCCCCATTTTGTGGCAATGTTTTCTCCAACTGGGCAACCAATTCAAACACAGCCCCCTTCCACGCCACAGCATTGGTAGTCATACGCTCTGTATCATGCGCTACAGCCGATGCAATCCAAGGGGACGAAGGAGCCGGAGATGATAAAGGCGTATCATCCTGATACCTATATCCCTTCGGGGAAGATTGTGCGCCAAAAACGGTATGGGAGGAACTCTCCTGCCAAGCACGATCACCCGGCGCACACCCCGCCAGAACAGATACAGCAGAGGTAAAGGCTGCCAAACAAATAAGTGTGCGATAGATAGGCATGTAAGTCTCCTCACAGAAGGGATAAAATCATCAACCAAACAGCGATGAGTTTAACAGGATCTTGCCTCCACGAATAGAGGGCGTACGCGTCAACAGACAAAAGGCATGTCAAAACGTCCGAATTATGACTGTTTTTCACCTTCCAGCGCCCGCAGTTCAGCTTCGAGCTTACGGGTGGTAGACAGAGGTGATTGGGTGTGTTTCGCCAACATGGCATAGAAACTTGGCACCACGAACAGTGTAAAGATCGTCGAGAAAATCACGCCCGAGAAAATCACAACCCCGATCGGGAAACGGCTTTCGGCACCGGCCCCTGTGGCAAAGATCAAGGGGATTGCCCCTGCCGCTGCCGCAAAAGATGTCATCAGGATCGGACGCAAACGTGCCAAGGCCGCCGTTTTCAGAGCATCGATAAATTCATGCCCTTCATCCCGCAACTGGTTGGCGAACTCCACAATCAGAATCCCGTTCTTGGCTGCAAGCCCCACCAGCATAATCAATCCAATCTGGGTATAAATATTCAGGGTGGCTCCTGACAGGAACAATCCCCACAATGCCCCGACCACGGCCAGAGGGACCGTCATCATAATGACAAACGGGTGCACCCAATTCTCAAATTGCGCCGCCAGAAACAGATAGACAGCAATCAGGGCAAACAGAAAAGTCATATAAATTGCCGCACCGCTTTCTTTGTATTCACGGGATTCCCCTTTGAAATCAATACGGGCCTCCGGTGGCAGAACTTTGCGCGCCGATGTTTCGAGATACTCCAGAGCCTGTCCCAAGCTATAGCCCGGGGCCAGGTTGGCTTTCAATGTAATCGCCCGCAGACGGTTATAGCGGTTCAAGGATCCAGAATCCGCTGTCTCGATATAGGTAATCAAGTTTGACAACGGAATGAGCGTTCCTGTGCGGTCAGAACGTACATAAATGCCCGTCATGTCCATAGGCCGCATGCGGTCTCCATCACCCCCTTGGAGGATCACGTCATATTGTTCCCCTTTATCCAGATAATCGGTCACCTGCAAAGAGCCCATAAAGGTTTGTAGCGTGGACCCGATATTGGAAATACTGACCCCCATTTCGGCGGCCTTGGCCAGATCAATCTCGATTCTCAATTGGGGTTTAGTTTCTTTGTAATCCCAATCCGCGTTGCGGATCTGGGTATTGGATGCGATCTCGGCTTTCAACAGATCGCGCCATTTAGCCAATTCGGCATAATCGGTTCCGGCGATCACAAACTGGACAGGTTGCGAGAATCCGGATTGCCCCAAAGACCCAGGCTCAATGGGAAAGGCCATAATTCCGGGAATGCTGGAAAAGTCCTGAAATAATCCGGGCGTGCCCTTCATAAAGTCACCCCAGACAATTTTGCTGACCGAACGATGGCGCTGGCTCCATGGCTCCAGCAAGACAAACGAGAAGGCCGAATTAACCGCGCCTGTCGAGCTGAAATTTCCCGGGACAATCGTCACAACGCCATGGGCTTCGCCTGTGCCTGTATTGGTGTTATACGGGGATGGCGCCAACAGCCCCCCCAATTTATGTTCGACAATCGCCAGATTGCGTTTGGTATATTCAAGCGAGGCCCCTTCCGGCGCTTGCATAAACGCAAGGAAATACCCGCGATCCTCTTTCGGAGCATATTCTGAGGCGATATATTTGCTGAAAAAAACACCCAGCGCGAGCATCACAAACATAAAACCGACCACCAGCAACGGACGCCGGAACAATTTATCCAGAAGACCCGCATAGCTGACCGATAGCCCATCAAGTTTTTTATTCACCCATGCGGTGAGGAAATTGGTTTTATGTTCCCCGTCATGTCCGGTGGATCCACGTTTGAGAATCTGGGAACACAACATCGGAGTCAGGGAAAGGGCTGTAAACGCCGAAAACAGAATCGAGCCAATAATCGCCCATGCAAATTCGGTAAAGAGCCGTCCGGAGTTACCCGACATCATCGACACAGGCAAGAACACAGCCACCAGAACCAGGGTTGTTGCAATCACCGCAAAGGCCACTTGTTCGGTCCCGATCTGGGCCGATGCCAAAGGTGGCGCGCCTTTTTCAATGCGTTTATAAACGTTTTCCAGAACCACAATCGCATCATCCACCACCAGACCGATCGCAAGAACAAGTGCCAGCAAGGTCAAGAGGTTAATCGAAAATCCCATCGTCCATAAAACGATAAATGCCCCGATCAATGAGACTGGAATGGCCAGAGTAGGAATCAATGTGGCGCGCCAATCCCCCAGAAAAACCCAGATAACGAGAATTACCAGAGCCAGAGTTAACCCCAGTGTGAAATACACCTCATGGACAGCCCCTTCAATAAACAAGCCCGAGTCAAAGGCCGTTTCCATGGTAATATCGGCAGGCAGTGTTTTTTTGATTTTCTCGGTTTCAGCCTTCACATTCTTGATCACATCCAACGTATTGGCATTCGATTGTTTGACAATCCCCAAGCCAATGGTGGCGATACCATTAAAGTGCAATTCCCGCCGGTCATCTTCAGCGCCTTTTTCGACTTTAGCCACATCTTTCAAACGGGTGACATAGCCGTCCGTACTGCGCTTAATCGGTAAATTGCTGAAATCAACGGTGTTGTTGTACATACGATCAACACGGACAGAAAACTCCCGTCCCAAGGATTCCACCCGTCCGGCTGGCAACTCGACGTTCTGGGACGTTAATGCATTCTGGATATCAACAACCGTCAAATCGCGCGCCGCCATGGCGTTGCGATCCAACCATATCCGCATAGCGTAGCGCCGCTCTCCCCCGATCTGGACACGCGAGACACCATCCACCACTGACAATTTATCCTTGATATACCGTGTCGCATAATCCGTCAGTTCCAATCCATTGCGATACTGGCTGTGAAACGTAATCCAGTAAATCGGTTGGGTATTGGCATCCACTTTGGAAATTTGGGGCGCATCCACTTCGTCTGGCAATTGGCGTTGCACGCGCTGTACGCGGTCACGTACGTCGCTGGCCGCCTCGTCAACATTGCGATCCAAAGCAAATTCCACGGATATGGTGGATACCCCGTCCTGCGAACTGGAATCGATGGATTTCACGCCTTGAATACCGGAAATACTGTCTTCCAGAATTTTGGTCACGCGGGTTTCAATGACCTGTGCCGATGCACCCGTATACGTCGTTTGAACAGAGACGACCGGAGGATCAATATCCGGATATTCCCGCAATTCCAAACGGGAAAAGGCCACAAGACCAATAATTATCACCAGAACGTTAATAACCGTCGCCAAAATCGGGCGACGGATCGATATATCGGAAAGGATCATTTTGCGTTTTGCCCGCCTGTTGTTGTTTCTGGTTTGGTATCTGGTTTGGTATCTGGTTTCGGGGGTTCGATTTTGTAATCGGTTTTCAACGATTCCTGCTTGCGGTCATTGGAATATTGAGCATCTCCGGACATAACCTCGGCAATCGTCTTTTCACCGACAATATTGACCGTGGCCCCGACTCTGGTCCTCATCTGACCCTCGACAATCACCTTATCTCCCACCGACAGACCGTCGAGAACTTCGACCAATCCGGGTTCCCGTTGTCCGGTATGAATGACTTTTTCGGCGACACTCTTATCGGCCCCCACAACAAAGACAGATTTCCGCTCTCCCGCCGATTGAATGGCTTCCTCGGGAACGGCCAGAGACGTTTTGGTATTGCGAATAACATTGACCTTCATCAATAAACCGGGCTTCAGCTTATGATCAGGATTCTGTATGACCGCCCGCACCGTAAAAGCGCGGGAATCCGCATTGATCCGCGAATCAATCACATAGATTTTTCCGGTAAACACATCATCCGGCCATGCGGCAGTTGTTGCCTGAATCTCCATGTCCTGTTTGATATCCGCCAGATACACTTCGGGCACCGTAAAATCCAATTTAATCGGATCAATAGCATCAATGGTGGTAATGACCGTTCCGGGTTGGACAATATCCCCGACATTCACGTGACGAATCCCCAAAAATCCATCAAAAGGCGCCACAATTTTTCGTTTGTCCAATTGGGCCTTGGCAACATTAAAACTGGCCTGCTCTTGATCCCGTTTTTCGGGACTTGCCAAATTGTCTTTTACCAATTTCGTGTAACGGTTATAAGATTGAGACGCCTCGTTCAACGTCGCTTGCTCTTGCGCATCATTCAGGTCAACAAGAGACGTGCCCTTGGTCACAAATTGACCTTCTTGCACATTGATGGCTTTCACCGTTTCGGTGACTGTGGCCGTCAACACGGCGGATTCATTGGCGGTTGTCGTCCCGATAGCTTCGATCCGGTCAACAAACGCATGGGATTCGACAGGAGTCAGGATCACATTGGCCGGAGCCATCGGTGGTTGAAAATCGGCAAATTTAAGTTTCATCGTGAACATAAATCCGGTGCCACCCAACAAGGCCAGAACCACCAACAAAATTCCCCCACGGACCAATATCCGGCGCATTTTTGATGGTTTCACAGAACCTTGGGCGGGATATGAGACAGGCGTGTCAGAAGGGGAAGAGAAAAAATCGTCGGTCATCGGAAGGTCCTGTTTTAAAATATTATTACCTTGCCAAACTAGGGTTTTTTCCTCCAAATCTCAACCCCAAATCCGGAGAATATTTTTGGCAAAGCCGTTGAAATGGCATTTATCATAGCCCGTTATACTTTTTCGTATTTTTATTTCTTGTTATATTTGCTTTTTGGAATTAATATAATTCGTGGAATACAGAAAATGAGTGAAAAGCTATGGGAAGTTGCAGTCAAGATTTTTTAAGTATTTCAGAGAATGCTTGGCTGGGAATGCGAGAGCATATTCTTGAGGGTGTTCAATTTAGCACTTCGAGTTCTGAGGATTTTGTTCTTATAGAAGGGGCTCTTCTTCCGCCAAAGTCGGTTGGTATTCCACATTGTGAGATTTTGAATAAGCCTGAGAAAGAGAGTCTCCGGATTGTTGCGAATGGCTCGGTTGAGGATTTCTATAAAAATTGTCATCGACTTGGTTTAGACGCAGAAGTTGATGCTATTCTTCTCGAAAAGGCATTACCAAAATCTCTGCAATATAAAGAAGGGGTTAGTATCAATCTTTGTTCGCGAACCGCCTATAGTAAAGGATTGATAAAAGTCTTAGAAAAAATTGAGCATGATCCACAGAGGGTTATGTTCGAAATTTCGGAAGCAAAAATGGATGGTCACAGTCGCATTCCACCAGAATATAATCCTAAAGTTCTTGCGCGCTTAAAGGAAATGGGGATTAGTATTGCTTTGGATGATATCGATCCTTTTTCTTGGCGGGAGTTAGAGAGTCTTGGCATTTTTGCATTTATTGATGCCATCAAATTTGATCATCATATGGCTGCTCGTTTCAGGAAAGCAGTGAGCACTGGAGAAAAACGAGATCTGTTGGATGCAGAAATAGCTATACATCATATTTGGGCCATCTCTCGCCTATGCCCTCATGCCCTATTGATTCTGGAGGGGTTCCGGAAGACAGATGACTTTATGTTGCCTATGCTGCGGGAGGCGGGTATTCATGTCGTTCAGGAATCCAGCTATGTTGATCCAATGATGCCTCGTCCAGATCTTTCGAAAGCTGGTCGCCCTGCTGGCCTTGAATTGCTCCATTAATCTGATACTCTCTGGCCTATGGCCAAAGCAAAAACATCCTATATCTGTCAATCCTGTGGTTCGGTATCCTCTCAATGGGCCGGAAAATGTGAAGCCTGTGGCGAATGGAATTCGTTGGTCGCAGAGATCGTGGAATCGGGGCCGCCCAAAGGTTTGGGGAGCGGAAAAAAAGGAAAGTCTCTGGAATTATTCGGCTTACAATTTTCCGAAGAAAAACCCCTTACCCGCCATACCACAGGACTGAACGAATTTGACCGTGTCACGGGGGGCGGGTTGGTCCCCGGATGCGCGATTCTGCTGGGCGGTGATCCAGGGATCGGGAAATCCACGTTATTATTACAGGCGGTGTGTGCTCTTGCCCAAAAAGGTCTGCGCTGTGTCTATATTTCCGGAGAAGAGGCGGTGGATCAGGTACGCTTGCGGGCGCAACGTCTGGGGTTGGATAAAGCCCCCGTCGCGTTGGCATCGGCCACCAATGTGCGGGAAATTGCCGCGACATTGGAAGAGGCCCCAATTGATGTTCTGGTCATTGATTCGATCCAGACCATGTATGTGGACACCGTCGAATCCGCTCCTGGCACTGTGACCCAAGTCCGCACCGCGGCACAAGAATTGATCCGGATCACCAAAAAACGCGGTATTTCGACCTTTTTTGTCGGACATGTGACCAAAGATGGCCAGATTGCCGGCCCGCGTGTTCTGGAACATATGGTGGATACTGTTTTGTATTTTGAAGGCGATCGTGGGCACCAATTCCGCATTTTGCGGACTGTCAAAAACCGTTTCGGGGCCACCGACGAGATCGGTGTGTTCGAAATGGGGGAATTGGGATTGTCGGAAGTGGCGAACCCGTCCGCTCTATTTTTGTCCCAGCGGCAATCGGATGTGACAGGCAGTGCGGTCTTTGCCGGAATGGAAGGCACCCGCCCGATTCTGGTCGAGGTGCAAGCTTTGGTGGCGCCCGCCCCTTATGGCGCTCCGCGCCGTTCGGTCATTGGATGGGATCAAAACCGGTTATCGATGATTTTGGCGGTTTTGGAGGCGCGCTGTGGGTTGGCCTTTTCGGGTAGTGAAGTCTATTTGAATATGGCGGGCGGAATGAAAATCACCGAACCGGCCGCCGATCTGGCTGTTGCCGCCGCATTGGTATCGGCTCTTCAGGGGCGTCCCGTGCCTGCGGAAACCGTGTTTTTCGGCGAGGTGGGGTTATCCGGTGAAATCCGCGCGGTGGCGCAACCGGATCAACGTTTGAAAGAGGCGGCCAAATTGGGCTTTAGTGAGGCCTGCATTATGTCGCGTGCCGGGCAAAAGAAAAAACACGTGGCGATTGAGGGATTGCGGATTCAAGAAATTGGCCATCTGGATGATGTGATTGCCTTGTTACGGGAAGGTTGTGTGTAGAAGTGCCTCTTTCCTCCCTCTTTTCCCAATTTATGAATAACAAATGGGGTGGAATAATGTTGGGGAATGCTTTAAAAGGGAGCCCAGAATAAACACCGCAGAACGATACAAAAGGGGATCTCAATATGTTTAATCTGAGTGGAAAAACAGCGTTGGTAACCGGAGCAACCGGCGGGATTGGCGAGGCTATTGCCCGTGCGCTGCATGCCCAAGGCGCGACCGTAGGAATATCGGGTCGTAATACCGATAAACTGAATGCTTTGGCGGCGGATTTGAAGGAACGTGTTTTTGTTCTTCCCGCAGATTTGGGGCAGCCGGATGCGGTTGATGCATTGGTGGCAGATGCTGATAAAGCCATGGGGCAAGTCGATATTCTGGTCAACAATGCCGGATTAACCCGCGATAATTTGTCCATGCGGATGAAAGATGAAGAATGGGATGAGGTCATTGCTGTGAATATGACCGCGACCTTTAAACTGGCGAAAGCGGTTCAACGCGCCATGATGAAACGCCGTTGGGGCCGTATCATCAATATTGCATCGGTTGTGGGTGTGATGGGAAATCCCGGGCAATGCAACTATGTGGCCTCCAAAGCCGGAATGATCGGTTGGTCCAAAGCTATGGCGCAGGAAATTGCATCGCGCAACATTACGGTCAATTGTGTGGCGCCTGGCTTTATTGCGACCTCGATGACCGAAGTTTTGACGGATGATCAAAAGGCAAAAATCTCGGCCACCATTCCGATGGGGCGGATGGGATCTGCGGGTGATATTGCCGCGGCCGTTACATATCTGGCATCCGAAGAAGCCGGTTATGTGACAGGGGCCACCCTGCATGTGAACGGTGGTATGGCGATGGTGTAACTATTTGCTTTATCTGGCCGCCGATGCGATCTGGGATGGATTGGACGTTGGGCGGTCAGAATGAAGCCACCACGCTGTCTGGTTAATCGAAAAGATCGGTTTATAATGTTTGATCTCGCTGGCCTTGGTCATGGTTTTGATCTGGTTATCCAAAACCATTGGGCCTTGGCTGGTGTAGACAATCAAAACAGCATGCGGAATGTTTTTCTGCAAATCCCGCACAATGGCGACACGCATCGCTTTATCAGGAACCCCTAAAGCCCTTAGAGAAACGTATTTCGCAATCGCGAAATCCTCGCAGTCGCCACCCTTGGTCAAAAACTCGACCGGAGTTTCCCAATAATCCGATTTTCCCCAATTGCGATTGTCGCCGATATAGCGCACTTTGTTCATCATATCATTGACATCACGGGCCATGTCTTGCAAAGGCAGCCCGCGAAACGCCGCCAACGCTTTTCGCCATTTCTGGATTGCCTCCTGTGATCGTCCGGCAGTAACCTCTTGTGTAAAACGATCAAACATTCCGGTCCATTTGGTAAACGATGACAGATCTGTCGAGGATCGTTCACTGGTTCCGAACAAAGACGCATCGTTTGTCCCGATTTCAGAGTCCATCGCCCCTGGAGGGAGATAAGCAACCGTGATGGATGCGGGAATAGCCTCCTCTTGTCCGGCCAACGCCTGACGTGGCGAAAAATATGTGACGCTGCTTAACAGGGTGAGAGTGGCCACAATGGTTCTGAGTGCGGATTGTGTGAGAAGGGCTTTTCCCAATTCATAGCGGGTAATAATTCCCCGATTGATAAGAAGATGGCCCAACGGGACAGAATCGTGCCGTTGAAGGTGCAGCGCTTCACGGAGTTGATCCACCGTTAATTTTCCGTGCGCCACCAGAATTTCACCGACTTTGTTGCGGTGAAGATATGCATTGATCAGACGTAAAATACCCGTGTCGTGTGTGTGTCGCGGCATGCCCATACCCAGTCGTTTTTCCTCTGGAGGTTTGCATTCTTCAAACCTTCTCACCTTTATTACACACTATAAAAGTTGACAAATTCTTACCATCATGCGAAAAAATTGGCAGTTTTATTGGCTTTTCCAGCAAATTACCGAAAGCGCGCCATTATGATTTCGCTCCAAACTCCTGCGAATGCCCCTCAAAATTACATGGATCGGATGCGTTCGTTTGATTCCCGTCGCATTCTGGTGGTGGGGGATATCTGTCTGGACCGCTATATTCGCGGAGATGTCAGTCGTATTTCTCCGGAAGCCCCTGTTCCGGTGTTACTCGCGCATCAGGAAAATAATGTCTTGGGGCAAGCAGGGAACAGTTTTTCCAACCTGATCGGGTTACGGATCAAAGCCACGATCCTTTCGGTCATTGGGCCTGATCGCGATGGCGATATCATCCGGAATTTGGTGGAGGCCACCGGAGCCGATCCCAACAATCTGATTGTGGATCCGAAGACCCGTACCACGGTCAAAACACGGTATATGTCTGGTCACCAGCAGGTTCTGCGGGTGGATGTTGATGGAACCAGAACATGCCCCGCAGATATTGAAGATTTGTTGGTGGCTCGGGCCTCGGATGTGATTCCGACGCAGGATGCGATTATTTTATCCGATTATGGGTATCGCCATCTGACGGATCGTTTGATCCGCCATATTATTACCTGTGCCAATGAACGGAATATTCCTGTTCTGGTGGATCCACGCGGGCATGATCTGTCGAAATATAAAGGGGCTACTTTGGCCACGCCGAACCGGAAAGAATTATCCGAAGCTACAGGTGGTATGATCACGGAGTCTGATGCCGATGTGATTAAGGCTGCTGAAAAATTGATGGCGGATTCCGGTATTCGTGCGATTGTCGCAACCCGTTCCCAGGATGGCATGAGCATTATCCAGCCGGATGTGGCTCCTGTCCATTTGCGCACCTTGGCGCGTGAAGTTTTTGATGTATCGGGCGCAGGCGATACGGTGATTGCAACGATTGCGGCCGGACTTGCGGCCGGAGCGGATATCGCGGATGCCGCGACGATTGCAAATGTGGCCGCGGGGATCGTGGTAGGAAAAGTGGGGACCACACCTATCCGTTACGCAGAGTTGTGTGAAGCTCTGTCAAGTCCGGATTTTAAACCGGCTGCGCATATGGTGGTTGGAACACGGTTTTCATCGAATGCTACAGGAATTGCGCCGGTCTGCACCGCAGACGAGGCGTTGGAACAAATCGAATTATGGCGATCCCGTGGATTGAAAGTTGGTTTTACCAATGGCTGTTTTGATATTGTCCATGCGGGTCATGTGAATTACCTCAATGCGGCCCGGGCGCGGTGCGACCGTTTGGTTCTGGGGCTCAATCACGATGCATCGGTGCGTTTGTTGAAAGGGCCTTCGCGACCCGTGAATGATCAATCTTCGCGTGCGACGGTCATTGGCGCGCTGGGATGCGTGGATATGGTTGTCTTTTTCGGGGCCACAGAGGCGGGAGACGATAACACTGCCGGAAATCTGATCCGCTTTTTGAAACCGGATATATATTTCAAGGGAAGCGATTATACAGTAGCCACTCTTCCCGAAGCCAAGATCATGGAAAGTTTCGGTGGAACAATCGAATTGATTGACTTAACCGAAGGCCTGAGCACAACCAAAACTATTGAAAAGATGCACAGAACCCTTTGAATTTCCTCAAGCCTTACAGCCAGATCAGGAATGACATCACTCTTGAAGAATACTTTTAAATTCTAGCCGCGCTCCAAAAGGGGGCGTGAAGACAGCAACTCCCGCAAACACTGTAAAACAGCCAATTGCGATTCCAGAGCTTTATAACGCTTTTCCTGATCCGGCGCCGATCCGTACTGCTCGCTCAAATAAATCTGATCCTTCCGCTTTTCTTCGGCAAAAGCTGCGTCCAGAATATCCGCCGCGGAGAAGGCTCTTTCCACAAACGCAAGGCCCAGAATAACCGACCCCGTGCCCAAAGTAGTCAGATACAGAGCCATAAAATCCGGATCGGTCATCCCCCGCACCGCTGCGGCCAACGTATCATGGGCCTGTTGCGCCTGTACCAATGGATGCAATCCGGTGGTTGTTTGCAACGCCACACCCAAACGCCCGCCCGCCCAGTGCACAAATTTATCCCATGCGGCTTCTTGTGCCTGCCGGTATGTCTCCGGAGAATCCGCCCGATAACACACAAGATCGGTATCCAGATAATCCAACACCTCCGCCTCCAGATGCGGGCGTTGCGATATCACACGATCTTGCAGGGTCGTCGCCATTTGCAACAGTGGCATCGTGTCTGGAACAACGCGATCTCCCTGTGCCCGCCACTCATCGGCGATGGCCTCGGCCAACGCAAACGTTGCCAGAACCAAAGGGCGCTTGGCCGGAGTTTGCACCACCCGACCATCCAAAAGGACCTGATATCCGTCCGACAGTTCCGGTGTGGATACCGGAGATATTAAAACGGTTGTATAAAATTTTTTCATGGAGTCCCCGTCGACTGGCCCAGCGTCCGGCACAAGGCATCAAAATCTTTGGAGGATTTCAAGGTCGCCGCGCCCCCTACCAGCTCTTTAAAGAAACGGGGCAAAGACAGGGCCTGCTCCGGTGGCAAAGCGCAGGTTTGTTCCTTGGCCTTTTGCGATGTCCGCGCCAGGAAAGACACTTTGCTGACCTGCCCCCCGACAACAACATACGGCATAAATACGCCGGACACCTGGACCGCCCCCAGATTCATCGTGAAAGGGTTTTCAGGGCCAAAATAATATTTGGGTTGCAAACCGGACTCCGCCTGCATCGTCAATCGCCCTTTGATCGGAGCCTCGCCATAATGTCCGGAAAAGGATAAAACACCCTGATCCGGCGTGTCCCCTTTATAGATCCCCGCATCATCAAACGACAAAGCCATCGGTGTATACACTCCTTCCGACACGTTTAATCCCGTCAGATGAAATCCTGAAATTTTGCGATTTTTTGCAACAATGTCCCATGTTGAAAATGACAAAGCGACCTTACTGGCCACAATATCGCCCTGACCCTTGACGTTCGAAATGGCCAGATTATCAACGGCCAACGACAATTGCGGGAAAAGATTAAACGCGACCAACTGGCCAAACGTTGCGCGCCCCTGAAATATCTCGGAAAAGGCTTGTTCCAACCCGCGTTTTTGCGCATCGCCTGTGCCCGATACAATTTTCAGCGCAAACAGAAAAAAGCACATCGCCACAACCAGCGCGACCAATAATCTGAGAATCCATTTTTTCATGATACGTCCTTTTTTCGTTTATCATCGAAGGGATCACCGTCATAGGCGGGATCAAATCCGAATGCCGCAAATGTTGCTGCCATATCTTCCGGCAACGGCGCCCGTATGTCCAGCAATTCATTGGTTTTGGGGTGACGGAACACCAACCGCGCGGCATGCAGATGAAGCCGCCCCGATAAACCGTACTGATCCAGAATATCCGTCAGCCCGCCATATTTTTCATCCCCGATAATCGGGCATCCCAATCCATCGGCGGTGTGCACGCGGATTTGGTGCATCCGTCCGGTGCGCGGCCAAAAGGCCACAAACGCAGCATCATTCTGTTTGCTGCGCGCAATCACGCGGTAAAGCGTCTTTGATTCCTTGCCATTGACGGGGTCGATAATCATCGCGTCTTTGCGGGCCCCTTCGCCTTTGATCAGGGCGGCATCAATCTCGCCTTTATCGTCTGCGGGGGCGGGGGAGACAACGGCCCAATAGATTTTCTTGATATCGCGTCCGGCAAACAAATCGCCCAGCGCCGATGTCACCGACAAAGACCGCCCGCACACCAGAACACCCGATGTATCGCGATCCAAACGATGGATGAGGCGTGGCGCCACCCCTTTCAGATTGCGCAGACTGCCCAACATTCCGTCCACATGGCGGGTAATATTGGGGCCGCCCTGCACCGGCAATCCGTAAGGTTTGTTAATCACCAGAACCTGTCCGTCATCATACAGGGTAATGTCTTCCAGAAACTCTTTATCGCCTTCGCGCGGAGAAAACGTGATTTTTCCTGTTTTTTCTTCGGCAGGCGGAATACGGATCGATTGTCCGGCCTCCAGACGCGTATCTGTCTTGGCGCGTTTGCCATCAATCCGCACCTGCCCTGTCCGCACCATTTTCTGCAGCAAAGCATAAGGCGTTTTCGGCAATGTTTTCTTTAACCAACGATCCAGACGTTGACCATGGTCATCGTCGGGAACAGTAAAGTGGCGAATGTCGTTGCTCATGCTGTCAATGCTCTTATGCCATACAGGCCAATCAGGGTTGCTCCTAGGGATCCGGCCACAGACCCCGCAATATATAAGACAGCGTATAAAGCCTGTCCGCGCTCAAAGAGCAAGATCGTTTCGAGCGAAAAGGACGAAAAGGTGGTAAATCCCCCCAAAACCCCGACAACCGCGAATAAACGGATGTCCTGCGACCATGTCTGGGCATAGGCCAATAAACCGATCACAACCCCGATACACAAGGACCCGACCACATTGATCGCCAACGTTCCCCACGGAAAAGCAGACGGTATCAGGCGCAAGGCCGCGAGGCCCGCCGCATGACGCAACATCGCCCCCAGCGCACCGCCCAATCCCACAATCACAAAATGGTACAACATCCGATTCACACTCTTTTCGCCGGAATCATGCCGGATGTTACCGGATTGCTCAACATATTTCTTGATATAGATCGGGGGCAAAGGGTGCGATACCCCGTTTTCAGGGATATATCGTTTCTTACTCTGGACGAACCGGCACGGACTCGGTACAACAAAAGCCTGAATTCCTGTAGTATTTAACTATAATATTGAACTGTCTCACGCGCCACATACCCGCAACAATCGAGCGAAACCATGTCCCTGCTAACCTATTTTCACGCTGTCATCCTTGGCCTTGTCGAAGGTGCCACCGAATTCCTTCCCGTCTCCTCGACAGGCCATTTGATTTTGGCCCAGGATTTATTGGGATTCTCGATCGCATCTGCCAAAATGTTTACGGTTGTTATCCAATTGGGGGCCATTCTGGCGGTGTGCTGGCTGTATCGTCAACGCCTGTTTGATGTGGCCTTTCATTTACATCAAAAGAAACAACGTTTTTTTGTTCTGAAACTCTTTGTGGCGTTTTTACCGGCCGCGATTATCGGACTATCCTTCCATCATGCCATCGAAACCTATCTGTTTTCGCCACTGGTTGTGGCCGTCAGTCTGGTGATAGGGGGGATTGTGATCTGGGTCGTCGAAAAGAAAAAACCGGCCCCAACCACCCATGATATGGATGATATGACCTTAAAACAGGCTTTTCTGGTCGGCTGCGCGCAGGCCGTTGCCATTATTCCCGGAACGTCACGATCCGGAGCCACCATCATCGGGGGATTGTTGTTAAAACTGGATCGAAAAGTCGCAACCGAATTTTCGTTTTTTCTGGCCATGCCGGTTATGGTGGCGGCAACCGCACTGGATGTTTTCAAGTATTACAAAGACTTAACCGTGGATGAAATCTGGGTGATTGGCATCGGGTTTGTGGTCTCTTTCTTTTCCGGATTGGCCGCCGTCAAGTTTTTGGTCAGCTATATCAGCAAACATGACTTTATTCCCTTTGCCGTATACCGCATCCTGTTCGGCGGAGCGATGATTGCCTATTATACGCTTGGATGAACACGTTTTATTCAAATTCTGCCGTAACTAAAATTTTCTACGGAGGTAAAACTTCCGATTGGATCGCAGATGAGGATGCAGAAGATGACGGAGCGCGCGCCGGGCTGCTGGTTAACGGCACAGGATCTTTGGTTGCTTCATTTAAAGCCCCTGAAACTCCAGACGAGGATGTAGACTCACTATACGCTCTATGCGTTGGACCGGATCCGGCGGTTTGGCCTATGTCCGCATCAACCCCGGCGAGTTTCACGTAGCTGATAACCTCTTTTACCCCGCTAATCCGGCGGGAAATCCGGATGGCGCGATCCAATTCAGCTTGATCTTGGGCAACCCCCATCAAATAAACCGCCCCCTGCACCACCTCGATCGAATAATTGATGGATTGGACATTCTTTTCAAAGGTCAAACGAGTCCGCAATTGGCCGGCAATCCATGTATCCTTGGCATAACTTGCAAAAGAATTGGCATTACCAACCCGAATCTCGTTGATAACTTGCTTTACGCCTTTGGGTTGCCATGCCAGACGAATGGCCTCCACCCGATCCTGCGGGTTCTGGACAACACCAGTCACCAGAACGCGGCCTTGATTGACCGTCAAATTCAATTTACCGAACATATCTGTGCTGCGTTTGAACCACAAATCGCTAATCTTGATACGGATAGCCTCATCTTTAATAGATGTTTGCAGCCCGCCTTCTTTGGCGGCACTTACACCCAAGGCTGCACCAGCCCCGACAGCCGCGCCAACACAGCCCGACAGTAACACAGCCGATGCGAGCAAAGAGAGACATAATTTCGATTTTTTGCAGATCATGGTAGAACGCCTATTGAAAAGAAACAAACGCAAGAGCAGTGCGAATCATACCCCCATTATGTAGGGCAATACCACGCATTGTCCAGATGTCTTAATCGCCATCCTGACACAGCTATAACGTCAAACCGGAGAGATGCCCCCGCATATTTGGGATGATGGGTTATAAAATGGCTTATAAAATAACTGGCCGCACGGGAAATACGATAGCGAGCGCGGGGCAGGACTGCCTCCAATCCAGAATCCAGATCGGGGCGCAATTTTACCTCGACAAACGCAATAACACCCCGCCGGTGTGCAATAATATCAACCTCCCCCACCGGCGTTTTGTAACGGCAGGCCAGAATACGATACCCACACAGAAACAGAAACAGAATGGCATACATCTCTGCCCAAAGCCCGCGTGTGTACGATGTTCTCCGTAAAAAAAGCTGTTCCATTACTTATTTCATGTCATAAATATAGGTTAAAATACGGCGCCCGACTTCTTCGTAGCTTTTGACCTTCAAATCCACAGCATGACGTTCGAACACAGCATCATCAAAATTATGATAACGGTCTACCACAATCACTTTAATATCCGGACGCAAAGACCGTGCCGCATCCACAATCCGCACCGACTCAAATGAATCGGGAATCACAACAACCAGAGCTTTGGCCTTGGTAATCAAGGCCTCGCGCAATGTGTCCGGTGATCCGGCGTCTCCGGCCAACGCATGATACCCTTGCTGCCGCAGAGCTTCGACACGCTGACGATTTGTTTCGATAATCACCAACTCTGTCCGCCGCGGTTCCACATGGTCACAAATGTAACCACCAACCTGTCCTGCACCTACCAGAATGACCGTATGGCGCAAATCGTTTATTTCGTCCTGACTCAGATGCGCCAGATCATCCTCATCGCTCATATCAAAAAAATCGGCGAGTTTCTTGTGCTTTTCACAAAACTCATACATCAGACGCGATCCTAAAAACGTGATCGGGTTCAACGTAATCGTGATTAAGGCCCCCGCAAGAATGATATCCCGTCCGGTGGGCGGCAAAATATTCAACGACACCCCCAGCGTGACCAGAATAAACGAAAATTCTCCGATCTGGGCCAGTCCGGCAGAGACCAACAAGCCCGTCTTCAGCGGATAGCGGAAAGCCATGACAATCAGGAAAGCCGCGACAGATTTTCCCACCATAATAATCAGAACGCAGGCGAGAACCTCGATCGGGTGGCTCAGGATAATAGATGGGTTAAACAACATCCCGACCGAGACGAAAAAGAGCACCGCGAATGCATCCTGGAACGGCAGAGCCCGCTCTGCGACTTCCTGACTGAGATGGGATTCCCGAATCATCATGCCGGAAAAAAAAGCCCCCAACGCCAAAGAGACCCCGAAAATCTGTCCGGCCCCGAACGCGACACCCACGGCAATCGCAAACACAGCCAATGTAAATAATTCCCTCGACCGTGTGGAGGCCACCAAAGTCAACAACCATGGCAAAACGAGGTTCCCGACCACCAACATAAAGATCACAAAGAGAATGATTTTCCCGAGAGAGACTCCAACCGTTTGCAGCAAACTATAAAATGATTCCCCCGCATCCGATGTTCCAAGAGTGGCTAAAGTTGGCACGAACACCAAGGCTAGAACCATGACCAAATCCTCGACAATCAACCACCCGATGGCAATCCGTCCGTTCGATGTTTGCATCAGATGGTGGTCTTCCAACGAACGAAGCAGAACCACCGTACTAGCCACCGAACACGCCAGACCAAACAACAGCCCTGCCGGAAGAGACCACCCCCAGAAATGGGCCATAACACATCCCATCAGTGTTGCAGTTGCAATCTGGACAATGGCACCGGGTAAAGCAATTTTCCGGACATCCATCAAATCTTTCATTGAAAAGTGAAGCCCCACGCCAAACATTAACAGCACAATCCCGATTTCGGAAAGTTGCTCGGCCACTTTGGTGTCGGCAATATAACCGGGTGTGAAAGGGCCAATCAGAATGCCCGCAATCAAATACCCGACAATTGGAGGCAATCGCAACTTATGGGCGATAACCCCGCATACAAATGCGGTGCTCAACCCCAAGGCCACAGTGGTCAACAACGGCATATCGTGTATGGCCATTATATGTTATCTCCCCGGTTCCAATATTCTAAAAATGTCGTTTGGTACGTTTGGTTGTAAAAATTTTATTCTTTTTAAGATAAAGAAAATGTCAAGAATGGCAATATTTATCCGGAGAATGACTCGTTTTTACCTCTTTTCTGCCAGAGGGTTTTGCGGTAAAATCGAGGCATGACATATTTATCTTTATTACCTGCAGAGATTCAGGATCTGGTTGTACGTCTTCCGTTTCGGGTTGGGTTGTACATTTCCGAGAGCGACCAAACCGGGGGTGATGAATCCGCCGAAGCCGAGCGTGCAGCCCTGGAAAATATTGTCACATTCTACGTGGAAGACACGGTCAAGTCGGAATTTGCCCACGATGTCATGCTGCAAACCCTGAACCTGAAATCCAAATGGGGCGGGTGGGGAAAAGATATTACCAAAGTTCCCGAAGAATGCTGGACCGTTGTCAAAGCAATGGCCGGAATTGTTCCGGAAAAAGAAATTATGGCTCTCAAACACAATTTGCTGGAGGTTGGCATTACCGTAGCGCAGGCTTATTGCGAATTTAACGAGAGCGCGAGCACCTTGAATAAAATTGAAGTATATGTGGCCATTTTCTTCCGGAAATTACAAGCCATGTTTGGCGGCGAGGTGCTCCCGCCTGATGAGTCATCCCTCAATATCAGTCCCGCCGAACGATCCGCGATTAAATTGTTGGCCGATACGATGGGCATATCTGTTAAAATTTAGGCCCCTGTTGAGAGGCCGGTTCTGGAGTTGTTATGTCTGAATTATCCCGATTTCCTCCTGCCGATCAGGACATTCTGGTCAGCGTGTTCTACCGCATCGGTCTCTGGATGTCCGGTATCGATGATACAGATATAGGGGATCATTCCGAAAACATCGAAAATGAGCTGATGTTACGAACATTGGGCACGATTGCCTCATCCAGAGTCTTTGGCGCATTGGCGGCAGATATTGCCTTTGAAGCCTTGCGTCAGAAAGGAAGTTGGGAACATTGGGCCAATACGAGCGACTCGGCTGTGTCGGATATCCCACAGGTAAAATCAATTTTAGAAGCCCAAGCCACTGGCGAAGAATCTATATTATACGGAAATGCCCTGATGGCCATTGCGACCTCTGTCGCCCGTGCGTATCGCGAAGCAGACGATGCCGAGGGGCTCAATCAGTCCTTATGGGGGCGGATACACGAAAAGAAAGAGCATTTTGTCTTGCGTCTTCTGGATCGGGATTCTTACACCGACCTGAATATTTCTCCCGCAGAAGATACCGCCCTCCAACAACTGCTCGAGGCGTGGAGCAAAGTCTAACCGAGGACGATTCTGAAGAGAAAAAATCCCTGTGATCTCTGTGTCCTCTGTGGTAAAAACGCCCAAGAACGACACTATAATAAAGGCACATATCATGACACAGCCGGCAAAAACATTGGGAATTCTGGGGGGCGGACAATTGGGCCGCATGTCAGCCATGGCGGCGGCGCGTTTAGGGATCAAGGTTCATATTTTTTGCCCCGACGAAGATAGTCCGGCCTCCTATGTTGCCGCCAAAACCTTTGTGGCTCCCTATACCGACAAGGTTGCTTTGCGGGCCTTTGCCAAATCGGTGGATGTGATCTCGTATGAATTTGAAAATATTCCGGTCGAAACCGTCCAGTTTCTGAAAAAAATAAAACCTGTATTCCCTGATGATTACCTGTTGGAAATCGCGCAACATCGTTGGCACGAAAAACAATTTCTGAACAATATCGGAATACCAACCGCCAACTGGGCAAAGGCCTGTTGTGCCGAACAAGTTCATGCCACCCTCGCCGAATGGGGCGTACATGATTGCATCCTGAAAACCGCCCGCTTTGGCTATGACGGCAAGGGACAAGTTAAAATCAGCAAAGGTACCGATATTGATGCGGCCTTTGCCTCCCTGAAATCGGACGAAGTGATTATTGAAGCCATTGTCCCCTTCCGTCATGAAATATCCGTAGTGGTCGCCCGCGACGTTTTCGGCAAAACGGAATGTTACGATGTGGTATTAAACGACCATAAAAACCACATTCTATCCAAAACCACGGCACCAGCACCTTTGTCCCCTGCCCTGTTATCCAAAGCCCAGAAATTGGGTAAAAAAGTAGCCGACGAAGTGGGGCTGGTGGGGGTTCTGGCCCTTGAAATGTTTGTCACCAAAGACGGCAAAATTCTGGCCAATGAAATTGCACCACGCACCCATAATTCCGGACATTGGACGATCGACGCCTGCGCCGTATCCCAGTTCGAAAACCATGTGCGGACCGTCTGTGGCCTGCCTGTGGGATCGGCCAAACGCCATTCCGATGCCGTGATGTTGAATTTGATTGGCGATGACATTGCTTTGGTAGACAGCTATATGGCCAAGGCCAATGCCTGTATCCACCTCTATGGCAAACCCGACGTCCGCGCAGGGCGCAAAATGGGGCATATCACCCTGTTAAAACCGCGTAGCTAACCAGGAATTTGACATGCGGCGCCCCTCGCGCTATAAATTGCCATAATTTATGGATATTTTGATGCGCACATCACAAGCCCTAACTCTCGTACAAAACTTTTCCAACACTTCCACAAAAAGTGGGCCCCGTACAAACTGGCCAGCTTATGCGGGAGAAGAATTTATCATCCATCGGGATCAAATGATACAATTGGCAAAAACCTATACAGTTGCCCCAACCATTTTTCTTCCAGAATTTCCCTCCAAGCAAAAGCAGCTCACACATCAGAAACTGATAAAATTATGTAACGCCTTGTCCTACATCGAGGAACATATCCAGCCGCAAGATTTCCCACATTTATTCAAACAAGATCAGATACGTCAAAACACAATAAACCTGTGGAAAGAGACATGGGAATCTGAGCTAAAAATGACATATGCGGCGGCTGGAATTTTTACTGCAGATGAAATAAGTGGGATAGAACCTTCCGCACCAATAGAGTGCCGCCGGCTTTCGGATGCCGCAGTAATACAGTGTAAAAAAACCTGCGCCGACTTGCTCGCAGAACTTTCCGCGCTGATCGTCCGCGACTATGCTGATTGCCAACCAACGCCGCCGATGGCATATCTTCCGGCACGGCGGATAGAATAGAAACATCATGACGTTTAAGAATATACTTCGTTCGGTTAATGAGCCGAGAAAAGAGCCCCCCTCACCCGACTTCGGCTAAAGGCTTACAGCCCTTAAGCCTGCGTTGCCCTCTCCCCCGTGGGGAGAGGGAGGGGTGAGGGGGAAAACTTTCGGATATAATAATTTAAAATACAAATTCGTCATTCTGACGAAAGCCAGAATCTCCTCTTGTACAAGTGAGATTGCGGCTTTCGCAAAATCTCCACTTGGCGAAGGATGACGAAGACCTCAAAAATGCGCCACAAGTTTTTGGATAGACACTATGAAAACAATGCATCGATATCGGCTTGGGAATGGGCGTGGTTTTCCGTCGATTCCCGAACACCACCCCGCCAAGGCGTATTCTTTATATTCAGTCTTTAAAAGGGCGCGTTTAGTTTTATAAATACATTATCAAAATACAAAGAAACAATTTACCGTAATATTTTTATTGAAAAAGGGAAATTATTGCAGTATACATAAACCGTATTTTAACATAACTTAATAGGTGATATGAAAATGAACAAAGATTTACGAAATGTTGTAATCGGTGTAGGGTTAATGTGCAGTATCGCGGGAGCAGTGGTCTACAACCAAAGGGGTGAACAACAGCAAATTAAAAGAAATTTCGCTGCTGCGACAGCAGAAGATCAGTTAGAATCGGTTAGGCACGGACAGGTGAAGATTATATGTCCTGACAAGGCTACTCAAACAACCTACGAAGATAAAAGCATCCAAACAGCCGCGGAATTATTAGAAAAATATCAAAAGGGCTGCACACCATTTTATTCTGGCAGTAGGCATGAATTTTCCCTAAAATAACAAAAAATTCAAGATCCCTCATACTTCCTCCGATAGCACTCACCTCATCTTTTCAGGAGGTGAGTGTCGCTTGCAGGTGTTTTCTGTAAGAATCCAAAAAACCTCGGGGGCAACCACCGGGTGGGATATCATCACTTATAATCTTCTAGACTGGAAACCCTACTTTTCGGCGCTTATATTTGTCGAACACGGCCCTGTGTTCTGCGATACAGATCTCGAAAAGCACGGTTTGTTGTTACAAAATCTGCCAACAATAATACGATCTATGAAAACAACGCGTCGATATCGGCTTGGGAATGGGCGTGGTTTTCCGTCGATTCCCGAACACCGCCCGCCAAAGGATCAACTTTGACCTCGATCCCCAACTCGTCCAGCGTCGTGCTGATTTTGTTTTCAATCAGTTGCAGGCTTTCCAAGGTTTTGCGAATCCGTTGCCCCGTCAAATCCTGGAACGTACAGGCCATCAGAATATCCTGTACATCGGAACGCGTTTCTTCCAGAAAGCGTTTCCGTGCCTCTTCACCCGTCAATTGATTTTCCGTCCGGATCCGTTGCGAAATACGGTCGGCGGCATCCAGAATTTTATTGGCCGCTTCTTCGGTGTCGGTAATAACCGCTTCCAGCTCCACGCCCGTATTGGCAGCCGTCAATCCGTTCCCGCTGAACGAAATCGCCGAGATCACGCTCAAGACTTCAGAGAATCGGCCCGCCAAGCCCTCTTCCGCCATATCCAGCTGTTGGGATGTCGCGTTGATTTCCATGGAAATTTCATCAAACCGACGACGGACGAACCGCTCCATCCCGTCCATTTGCTCTTTCATCGCATGAATCATCAACAAAATAGAGCTGATATCCGAATTGGAACTGGTCGGAGCCTGAAAAGATTGCATGTCCCGTGATTTCGCGTCGTGTGCCATACCGAGCCTTGTAAAAAATGATCGTTTATATAGTTTACGCCCAAACCCCTTAACAGAGTGTGAGTCTACGCAGGCAATTACGTATTATAACACAATTTTGATCGTTTAACGATACGGAGCTACCGCGACCAAATTCCGGGCGAGTTGTGCTTCCCAACGATCCCCGTTTTCCAGCAATTTTTGTTTGTTATAGAACAATTCATCACGGGTTTCGGTTGCAAATTCAAAATTCGGGCCTTCTACAATCGCATCAACCGGACAGGCTTCCTGACACAGGCCGCAATAAATGCACTTGGTCATATCAATATCGTAACGTGTCGTGCGGCGAGAGCCATCTTCGCGTGGCTCTGCCTCGATCGTAATCGCCAAGGCCGGGCAAATCGCTTCACATAATTTACAGGCGATGCAGCGCTCTTCCCCGTTGGGATAACGACGCAACGCATGCTCCCCACGGAAACGGGGCGATAACGGGCCTTTTTCATACGGGTAGTTGATCGTCACACGCGGGACAAAGAACATGTATTTCAAAGTCAACGCCATCCCTTTGAGGATTTCGATCAACAAAAACGAACGGGCAACGGTAAAAGCAGACATAATCTATTTCCTATTGATAATCTCTTAATGAGGCAGCGTGTTCGTATAAATCAGTGTTCCGGCCACAATTACAACCCAGATAAAGCTGAATGGCAAGAAGACTTTCCACCCCAAGCGCATTAATTGGTCATAGCGGTAACGGGGGAATGTCGCCCGTGCCCAGAAAAAGAAGAACAGGACGAGCGAAATCTTGGCAATCATCCAGATAACACCGGGGACAACAGCCAGAGCCTCGATCCCGAAAGGAGGCAACCACCCCCCCAGAAACAGAACCGCTGTAATCGCCGACATCAACACCATATTCATGTATTCACCGAGGAAGAACAGAACGAAGGTCCCCGCCGAATATTCCACCATAAATCCCCCCGACAATTCCGATTCGCCCTCTGGCAAGTCGAAAGGCGGGCGGTTGGTTTCCGCCAGAATGGAAATAAGGAAAACCCCCAGCATCGGCAGGAGGAGAAGATCCATCCACCACGGACGATGCGCAAGCACAATTTCCGACAAATTCATCGACCCGGTGCACAAAATCACCGTGACAATCACCAATCCCATGGAAACTTCGTACGACACCATTTGGGAGGCCGACCGCAAGCCGCCAAGAAAGGCGTATTTCGAGTTGGAGGCCCATCCGGCCATAATCACGCCATAGACCCCTAAGGATGAAATCGCAAAGAGGAATAAAACCCCCACATTAATATCAGCCAGAACCATCTGTGCACTCAAAGGAATGACAGACCATGCCACCAACGCCAGCGTCAGAATCAAGATCGGTGCCATAAAGAACACAGGGCGGTTTGCCTGAGTTGGCACAATCGTTTCTTTGGACAACAGTTTAAACGCATCGGCAAAAGGTTGTAACAAACCAAAAGGCCCAACCGTCATAGGCCCCTGACGACGTTGCATGGCCCCCAGAACTTTGCGTTCGGCATAGGTCACAAACGCAACAAACACCATAATGCACAGGGACAGCCCGACAATCGACCCAACCAGAAGGACAGCATCCCCCCAGAACGGGCCAAACATAGTGTGCAGAAATTCCTTTAATGCGGTCATCATTCCACCTTAGTATTTTAATTCATACGGTTTTGAAATTGGTAAAAACATGCGTCCCTTTGGATCATACTTCCGGAGGATCGGCAAGGCTCCGTGTGTATTCCACAGTGCAGAAATTCCAGAATTCAGCATATTCAAAAGCTGCTGCTCCCCTTTTTTCACCGACATTCCGATAGGGTAGACGAAGGGCGACTCTTTGAAAAGAGGTTTTAATTTCGGGGAGTTCTGTGCATTGAACCCATCAACAGGCCCCGGATCGATGATAACGGCATCTGCCTTGCCTGTCGAAACTTGCAGCATTAACGCAGCCGCATCCGACGTTGCAGGCAATGTTTGTAATGCTGCCTGCGGATAATGACGAGGGACCAGATCCGAACTCAAATCCCCATCCATCCCCACGAAGCGAACCGCTTTTTTATTCAGATCATCCGGCGTTTTGAACGAGGTATTTTTCTCACTTACATAAACATACGTTGGGCCATAATAAGCTGGGACAGTATAATCTACAAACTTCATGGCCGAGAAAACATAGGGACCATCGTTACATACGGCATCAATTTTTCCCCGATTCAAATCTTCGGCTTGCTGCCCTGGAATGATCTCGGAGTAAGTGATTTTAATCCCCAGAATCTCCGCAACCGCATTATAAAAATCAACGCCAAACCCTTTTAACGCATGGGTATTCGCATCCATTTCAAAATAAGGCGGCCACAACATGATGCCACACCGCAACGTGTTGGACTTTATTACACGATCATATGCTTCTCCCCCGTCCGCTGCGTATGCAGGGATAGCCAGCAATAGCACAACAAGGGAGAGAAGAATTTTCATACCTACTCCGCCGCTTCTGCGGTTTTGGTTGGATAAACAAAGGCCTCGGTACAAGCGGCCATCGTTTTCGATGACCGGCTGATCGAATTGGTCATGTAGAAATTGTCAATCGGCGAGTGGAACGGATGGACACGGATGTCTCCGGCACGACCAAAAGCCGCCCACGGAGCCGGGACCACCTGACCAATTTTTCCGAACTGTGCAAACTCTGCCACCAACCGTGCGCGCAATTGCGCCAAGGTGTTGTAAGGCAGCGGCTTGCTGATTTTATCCGATAACGCCCGCAGGATTTTCCAGTCTTCCCGCGCTTGTCCCAAAGGTGACACCGCTTTCTTGGCCAATTGAACCCGACCTTCGGTATTCACATACAAACCGTCTTTTTCGGTATAGGCAACCCCCGGCAGAATCACATCCGCACGTGCCGCCCCTTGATCCCCATGGTGCCCCTGGTAAATAACAAACGTATCTTTGCCGATCGAGGCATCCACATTGAATTCATCCACACCCAACAAATACAGAACATCCAGTCCTTTGTTCTGGGTCGCGTTCAGAATGCCATAGGCATTCAATCCGCCCGCTTGTGGCACAAAACCGATATCAAGTGCACCAACGCGGGAGGCGTGGGTATGCAACACGTTAAAGCCATTCCAGCCCTCTTTGACAAAACCGAAACTTTCGGCAAAATCATGCAGAGCGGCATGCACCGCTTCACCATCCGGGCGGAGGAATGCTCCCTGCCCCACAATCATCAACGGACGTTCGGCCTTTTTAATCAGGTCAAGGAACGCATGTTCGCCCGCAAGGCTTTCCGGACCGGATCCGATATACGTGACCGGATAGGTCAGATCGCGCTGTTCCCCGATCACACCGACTTTAACCCGCTTGGCCACAAAAGCCTTGCGAATACGGGCATTGACCAGTGGAGCTTCCCAACGGGGATTGGTGCCCACCAACAAAATAACGTCGGCTTGTTCAATCGCCGCGATCGTGGAATTGAACAGATATCCTGCCCGTTGCGATACATCAAACAGCGTACCATCCGTCCGGCAATCCAGATTTTTAACGCCCAAAGAGACCATCAAATCTTTCAGGGCCAGCATCGATTCCGTATCGTTCAACGCCCCGACCATCGCCGCCATTTTTTCCGGTGCTGTGGTCAATAATTTTTCCGCCACAACCGACAAAGCCGTCTCCCACGACGCTTCGCGCAGGGCTCCCGTGGCGGCATCACGGACATAAGGTTTGTCCAGACGCGCCCGTTTCAATCCATCAATGGCATAGCGGGTTTTGTCGGAAATCCATTCTTCGTTCACATCTTCATTGAGACGTGGCAAAACGCGCAGAACTTCATTGCCACGGGCATCGACACGGATATTGCTGCCGACCGCATCCTGTACGTCAATGCTGTCGGTTTTGCGCAATTCCCAAGGACGCGCCGTAAAGGCGTAAGGTTTGGAGGTCAAAGCCCCGACCGGACACACATCAACCAGGTTTCCGGACAATTCCGAGTTAATGGCTTTTTCAATAAAGGTTGTGATTTCCGCATCTTCCCCACGATTGACCATGCCCAAATCGGATACACCAGCAATTTCTTCGGAAAAACGGACACAGCGTGTGCATTGAATGCAACGAGTCATCACGGTTTTGACAATCGGCCCCAGATCCGGATCAACTTTGGTGCGTTTGTCTTCTGTATAGCGCGAACGGTCAAAGCCATAACCAAAAGCCTGATCCTGCAAATCACATTCACCACCCTGATCACAAATCGGACAATCAAGCGGGTGGTTAATCAGCATCATTTCCATGACACCACGGCGGGATTTTTTGACCAGAGAGCTGTCGGTAAAAACTTCCATGTTTTCACCACACGCCATCGCGCAGGACGCGACAGGTTTTGGCGCCCCTTTGACCTCGACCAGACACATCCGGCAGTTGGCTGGAACGCTCAGGCGATCATGGTAACAAAAACGGGGAATTTCATAGCCCAGCATTTCCGAGGCTTGAAGGATCGAGGTCCCGGCAGGAACGTCAATTTCTGTCCCATTGATTTTCAGTTTCGGCATAGTGTCAAATCCCTCATTCTTCACGAGTTGTTCGTGCTAATAACCCTGCAAATAACATAGCAAACGTCCTAGCATACTGGTTTCAAAGTTAAAACGGTAATTCTGTTTTAGAAAAGAGTTTTACCGCGTAAATCCACAATCCTTACGTATTTTCGGGTCACGTCCGACATCAATAATCTTAAACATTTTTTGCTCTTCCACAGATCCTTGCGGCAGATCGGGAAAGGCGCGGGTTTCCCCCTCATCAGGCGTAGAGCCAGATTTCCTTCCGCCATTGACGGTCGTCACATAATTAATGACATCATTGGGGGCTGCCGCTTTCATAACATTGGCTGTTAGACAATCACATGACGTCTTGAATGACTGGAGAATCCTGGCTTTATCCGCCGCCGGCATGGTTTTCGGAGGAATAAAATAAGATTCTTGCGTATCCACACAGGCGGATGAATACATATGACGGGCATAGGCATCATTCATCTTGGCGGCCATTTCCAGATCGGCCCCTGACAATTGCCGTGGCGCTTCAGCAGCCTGGCCAACGCTCCCAGCGCCGACCAGACACATCATACCAGCCAAAAGCCGCCATACGCCCCGCATTACCTACTCCGCAGCCATATCGTCATGGGTTGGTGCATCTTTACGGTAATCCAGCAAGCGTTTTTCCATTTCCGGACGGAAATGCCGGATCAACCCCTGGATCGGCCATGCCGATGCATCTCCGTGCGCACAAATGGTGTGACCTTCGATTTCCTTGGTCACATCCAACAACATATCAATTTCGCTGATGGTAGCATTGCCACGCGCCATACGTTGCATAATGCGGTACAACCACGCAGTCCCCTCACGGCACGGCGTACATTGCCCACAGCTTTCATGCATATAGAAATGGCTTAAACGGGCGATCGCCGTCACAATGTCGGTCGATTTGTCCATGACAATCACACCGGCTGTCCCCAACCCGCTTTGCACCGCGCGCAACGAATCGAAATCCATCAGAACGGTGTCACAAATATGTTTCGGCAACAACGGGGTCGATGATCCGCCAGGAATGATGGCCAACAGGTTATCCCATCCGCCACGGACGCCACCAGCATGTTTTTCAATCAATTCCTTCAACGGAATCCCCATGGCTTCTTCCACGTTGCACGGATTATTTACGTGGCCGGAAATACAGAATAATTTGGTTCCGGTATTTTTCTCGTCACGGCCAATCCCCGCAAACCATGCACCGCCACGGCGCAAAATGGTCGGAGCCACCGCAATGGTTTCCACGTTATTGACCGTCGTTGGACAGGAATACAACCCGGCCCCCGCAGGAAAAGGAGGTTTGTTACGTGGTTGGCCTTTTTTGCCTTCGATACTTTCGATCAGGGCAGTCTCTTCACCGCAGATATACGCGCCACCGCCACGATGCAGGACAACATCAAAATCCCATCCCGATCCGGCTGCATTTTTTCCCAACAACCCCGCGTCATACGCTTCACGGATAGCAAGGTTGATGGTGGATCCTTCGTTATAAAATTCACCGCGCATGTAAATATACGCACGATGCGCCCCCATGGCAAAACCGGCAATCAACGCACCTTCCAGCAATTTATGCGGATCATGGCGCAAAATATCGCGGTCTTTACAGGTTCCGGGTTCGGATTCATCGGCGTTAATCACCAGATAGCTGGGGCGCCCATCGGATACTTTGGGCATAAACGACCATTTGGTTCCGGTCGGGAACCCCGCACCACCACGACCACGCAGACCGGATTTTTTCATCTCGTCGATGATCCAATCACGCCCTTTGGCGATAATATCCTTGGTATTGTCCCAGTCACCGCGCTTGCGGGCGGCTTCAAGGCTAAACGATTCCCACCCGTAAAGGTTCGTAAAGATACGGTCTTGATCAGCTAACATGCTATTTTCCTGTGTTCCCTGTGAAAGGGAGTATTAAGGTCAAAGGGATAAAAAGTCCGATTATCATAGTGATTTCAGGCAAAAAGGCAAAAAGATAATTACGGCTTCTCCAGAAATAGCACGATCTTTTATGTGTTCTTGAAATTTGTAGTGAGCTTCTGCGTTTCTATTCCCTTGCAATAATTCTGAATTTCTCCTATCACTCTCCTTTGATCACATCCTGCAAGGCTACATATTTATGAATATTGCTCTTTTGGTCGATATTGGTGTTATTGCTCTCCTTCTTGTTTCGGCGGGAGTATCGTTCTTTCGCGGTTTAATCCGGGAAGTGTTAACTATTGTCGGTGCTGTGGGTGGCGGGTTTGCGGCCTTGGCTTTTGGCCCAAAATTGGTTCCTCTCATGTCAAAGTGGTTCGGTGTCGTCGAGGGAAAGCCCTCTGCCAAACTGTTTGACCTGATCCCTATGGATATTGTCGCGCAAATTGCTGCTTATGCGGGCATTTTTGTGGTTGTTTTTATTATGTTACAACTTGCATCCCACCTGATTTCCAGTGCCGCGCAAGCAGTCGGATTGGGCCCTGTGGACCGGACATTGGGGATTTTTTTCGGTCTTGCGCGGGGATTGTTATTATTGGGCATTCTGTATCTGCCGTTTCATTTGATCCTTCCCGACGACACCAAAAAAGAGTGGTTTGAAAAGTCCCAGACCATGGTGTATGTGCAAGGGACAACCGAATGGTTAATGTCCTTTGTCCCGCAAGAGAAATCATCGGAAAAGATTGTCGAGACAACCCGCGAGAAATTAAACGCGATTGATATTCTGGGGGATAAACGCCTGTCCAAGGCCGATAAAGAAAAAACAAAGTCCGATGCCCAAAAAGATGCCCAATCCGGCGGATATTCGGATAAGGCACGCCACGGACTGGATCATTTGATCGAAGAGAAAATAGATTCTGCTTCCCCGGAAGCTACAAAAGATTCCGCGAAAGACCCCGCAACAAAGACCACAGGAAAGCCCCATCATGAGTGAGATGACAACCCACCCGTTCCAGCCGTATGACGATGATAAATTGCACGAAGAATGCGGTGTCTTTGGCGTGTTCGGGCACGAAGATGCTGCAACATTGACGGCTTTGGGGCTGCATGCCTTGCAACACCGCGGACAGGAATCTTCGGGGATTGTCTCGGTCGATGGCGCAAAATATTACACGCATCGCGGCCTTGGGCTGGTCGATGATATTTTTAATGATCCGGATGTGATTGCCAAACTCAAAGGCAATTGTGCGATCGGTCACAACCGTTATGCTACGACCGGCGAAACCATGTTGCGCAATGTGCAACCGCTGTATGCAGATCTGGCCTTTGGCGGGTTCACGGTGGCGCATAATGGAAATTTGACCAATGCAATGACCTTGCGCAGCGAATTGGTGACACAAGGATCGATTTTTCAATCGACCAGCGACACAGAAGTGATTATCCACCTTGTGGCTTTATCCCGTAAACCGACAGTCTTCGACCGCATTATTGATGCCTTGAAAACAATTGAAGGGGCATATTCCCTGATTATCCATGCGGAAGGCCGGATGATCGGGGTGCGGGACCCCAATGGGTTCCGTCCATTGATTTTGGGGAAACTTGATAACTCGTATGTTCTGGCGTCCGAGACTTGTGCTCTGGATATTATTGGTGCCGACTATGTCCGCGATATTGAGCCTGGTGAAGTGGTGGTTATTACCGAACAAGGGATCCAGAGCCATCGTCCTCTGGTAGCCGCTCCCCATCGTTTTTGTATTTTCGAATATATCTATTTTGCTCGTCCGGACAGCATTATCGAAGGCAAATCTGTCTATGATAAACGCAAAAATATTGGCGTGGTTCTGGCGCAAGAATCCCCGTGTGATGTGGATTTGGTTGTGCCGGTTCCGGACAGTGGTGTGCCGGCCGCCATCGGCTATGCGCAACAATCAGGGATCCCGTTTGAATTGGGGATTATCCGCAACCATTATGTTGGCCGTACCTTTATCGAGCCAACCCAGAAAATTCGTCATTTGGGTGTCAAGCGCAAGCATAATGCCAACCGCGGTTTGATCGAAGGGAAACGCATTGTGTTGGTCGATGACTCGATCGTGCGTGGGACAACCTCGAAAAAGATCGTGGAAATGATGCGCGCAGCCGGAGCCAAAGAAGTCCATATGCGCATTGCGTGTCCTCCGACAGCGCATAGCTGTTTCTATGGGATCGACACACCCTCGGAAAAAGAATTGCTGGCCTCCACCTATTCTGTGCAACAAATGGCCGAATTTATCGGGGTGGACAGCCTATCCTTTATCTCGGAAGACGGCCTCTATCGGGCGATGGGGGAAACGGGCCGCAATGCCAAAAACCCGCAATATTGTGATGCGTGCTTTACCGGAGATTACCCAGTCGCTTTGACCGATCAATCGCTGAAAAAAGCGGGTTAGGCCAGTCCGTTCCGATGACCCAGACCGATACGATTGTCCATCAGGATGCACATCAGAAAGCCGCTCCGGACGTTGAGCGGAACGATCGTGGCATTGATTTGTTGGTGCGTACGGATGAAGATCTGTTAAGAAATACCCAAAAATCCCGCCGTCACAGCGCATGGGTGCGTAAAATGCGCCTGATTCTGCCGGTGGTGGCATTGGGGATTGTGGCGGTGTTGATGACATGGAAAGATGATCAGATTCCTTTGGCTCCGGTGCCACGGGAGAAAGTATCTCCTCAAACGGTCAGCCAGAACGAATTGATTAATCCCAAATTCCAATCCGAAGATACGAACGCCCAGCCCTATACCATCACAGCAGATAAAGCCACGCAGAATGCGGCCGATATGGATACTATTCTGTTGCAGAAACCTGTGGCCGATATGACGTTAAAATCCGGTGATACGGTGTCGTTAAAGGCGGTCAATGGATCGTACAAACAAGGGGCTAAAACTCTGGATTTGAATGGTCAGGTGGAAGTACATCATAATAGCGGGTATGTAATTACCACAGAGAAAATGAATATTGATGTGACCAACCAAACCATTGAATCGCAAACACCGGTGACCGGCCATGGTCCTGCTGCAGATATTACGGCGACGGGTTTGTCGGTTGATGGGGCCGCGCATACGGTCATTTTCAAGGGCCCCGCAACCCTGACTTTGCGGAAAGTGCCATCTTCGTCTTCCACTGATATAAAAGACCAAAAGGATCCACAGCCATGACCCGTGTTTCTCTCCTGATGTTATCCTGTTGTGTGATGGTTCTGCCGTTATATGCGACGGTAGCTATGGCGGCGGCTGATCAAGCTGCTCCATTAGAAATCATAGCGGACAAAGCTCTGGAATGGAACCAGACGGCCAAAACCTATACGGCGCGAGGCCATGCCATTGCCAAACAAAATGATCTGTCGGTGACATCCGACACTTTGACAGCCACCTATGCAGGCAAAGACGGGAGCACCAGCGATCTGATCTTGTTGAACGCCGAAGGAAACGTTGTTCTGGCTACGGCCAACGAAACGGCCACGGGCAAAACCGCCGTGTATGATCTGGTCACGGGGGAAGCCACGTTATCGGGGGATACAACCACAGGGGCACGTCCCAAAATCGTTCAGACCAATGGAAGCACTCTGGAAGCTGACCAGATCAAAGCATGGACCAGGACCGCCGATGGAAAAGCGGGGCTTGGGCAATTGGATCGGGCCGAAGCCACGGGCCATGTGGTAATTACCGGAAAGAACCAAGTTGCGACGGGGGACAAGGCGACCTATACGGCGGCGACGACCATGGCGGAATTAATCGGTCGTGTAAAAATCACTCAGGATAAAAACGTCTTGGAAGGCGATAAAGCTGAAATGAACCTCACCACACATATCAGCAAAATGACCGGACAAAAAGGCAGTGGCCGTGTCAAAGGTGTCTTTTATCCCGGAACAGGAAAAAAGTAGGGAGCGGCGTTATCATGCATGATTTTATTGTGAATTGGGCCATATTGGTTGGGGTTTTTGCGATTGCATTGGCATCGCCCGGGCCGGATTTTGTGATTGCGGTGCGCAATTCGATCCAACAGAGCCGCCGGATCGGCATTATCACGGCCTTTGGATTTGCGGCGGGTGTCGCGATTCATGTCACCTATTGTTTGATGGGGTTGGCGACGGTGATTGCGCAATCCATTATTTTGTTTAACATTCTGAAATTCATCGGGGCAGGATATTTGTTTTATGTCGGGATATCGGCTTTGCGCTCCAAGGGATTCACCATGGACGAGGCGTCGGATGTTGCAAAAACAGCCCCTCGTATGACGGCTTTGCAAGCTTTCCGCAGCGGTTTTATTACCAATCTGTTTAATCCCAAAGCCACATTGTTTTTTATGGCGTTATTTACACAAATTCTCAGCCCACAGATTCCGGTGTGGACAAGTGTGGTCTATGGGTTCACCTGTGTCACCATGACGGCGGCCTGGTTTGCTATTGTGGCAACGATTTTGACAACTCCGGTTATTCGCGCCCAGTTTTTAAAATGCTCCAAATGGATTGATCGTGTCTGTGGCGGGGTTTTGATCGCGCTGGGGATCCGGTTGGCTCTGACCAAGGCAGGCCATTGATGACACGCGCACCATCCGGACATCCCACATCCTTGCCCCCCTCTTTGCATGCCGTGCCAAATGGGTTGCATGCGGTCCACTTATCCAAATCCTATAAACAACGTCCGGTGTTGCGGGATGTGTCACTGCATGTGCAGCGCGGCGAAGCCGTGGCGTTGTTGGGCCCGAACGGGGCCGGGAAAACCACCAGCTTTTATATTATCACTGGTCTTATTCAACCGGATGGAGGGGATGTCACGCTGGATGGGCAAGACATGACCACCTTGCCGATGTATCGCCGCGCCCGTTTGGGGATCGGGTATTTGCCGCAGGAAGCCTCTATCTTTCGTGGCCTAAATGTCGAAGACAATATCAAAGGCATTATCCAGACCCAGACCGATCTGAATATGGATGATCAGGAAGCGTTGTTAGAGGAATTATTGGTAGAATTTTCGGTGTCACATTTGCGCCGGACGCCCGCGATTGCCTTGTCGGGGGGAGAGCGGCGGCGGGTCGAGATTGCCCGTGCTCTGGCATCACGCCCGCATTTTATTTTGCTGGATGAACCTCTGGCGGGGATTGACCCGATTGCTGTCAATGATATCCGCATGCTGATTTCGCAACTGCGCAACCGGAATATCGGAGTTTTGATTACCGATCATAATGTCCGTGATACGTTGGGGATTGTGGATCGTGCGTATATTCTGCACGATGGCAAAGTCTTGACCGAAGGGACGCCCGACGACATTGTGAATAACAGCGATGTTCGCAAAGTCTATCTGGGGGAAGGATTCTCCCTGTAAAGGATGTGCTATTGCTCAACACGAATTGACCCTTCCCAAAATATTAAGATTTTATTATGATCCTCCGTGTAAAGTCTTTCCTGATTTTTTAACATCCCACCCTTGTTTTAACCATTCTTGTTTTACCGGAGTCACTCATGACGAAGTCAGCCTTGCTTATGCCGCAACCCAATCAAAGATACCGCCTGATTACCCGCAGTGACATGGACGGCTTGGTCTGTGGCGTTCTGTTAAAAGAATTGGGCATTATTGATGAAATTACCTTCGCCCACCCCAAAGATATGCAGGACGGGCTGGTCGAGGTGAGTACCGATGACATCACCACCAACCTACCTTATGTAGAAGGCGTATACATGGCCTTTGACCACCATGCGAGTGAAGTCACCCGCGTTGGCGGCCCCAAAGACAACCACATCATTGATTCCAAGGCTCCATCTGCGGCGCGGGTGGTGTATGACTATTTCGGCGGCAAAAAAGCCTTCCCCAATGTCTCTGACGACATGATGCACGCCGTAGATAAAGCCGATTCGGCTGCCTTTACCCGTGACGATATTATCAATCCGCAAGGATGGGAATTGCTGTCCTTCCTGATGGATTCGCGCACCGGATTAGGGCGTTTCAAGGATTTCAACATTTCCAACTATCAATTGATGATGCAATTGATCGATTTCTGCCGGACACACAGCGACATCAACGAAATTCTGGCTCTGCCGGACGTGAAAGAACGCGTGGATATTTTCAAAGCCCACGAAAAGAAATCCAAAGAACAGATCGAACGTTGCTCCCGCGTGTATAAAAATCTGGTGGTGCTGGATCTGCGCGATGAAGACACGATTTACGCCAGCAACCGTTTCATGATTTATGCCCTGTTCCAACAATGCAATATTTCCTGCCATGTCATGTGGGGGAAAAACCAACAGAACACAGTCTTTGCCATCGGGAAATCCATCCTCAACCGCTCCAGCAAAACCGATGTCGGGCAACTCTGCCTGAAATACGGCGGCGGCGGACACAACGCGGCAGGCACATGCCAGATTAACAACGACGCCGTTGACCCCACTCTCAAAGAAATTATTGCAACAATCAACAAAGATGGTTGATCCGGTTATCCTTTGGTTCCGGCAGGATTTGCGCCTGTCGGATAACCCCGCTTTGACACAGGCTGTTGCCACAGGCCAGCCTGTGTTGCCTATTTATATTCTGGATGACACGAATGCCGGCGACTGGAAAATGGGGGGCGCCTCCCGCGTTTGGCTGCACCATTCACTCGCCGCCCTGAATGCCCGCCTAAATGGCCAATTACGCTTATTCAAAGGCAATCCCGAGACACTGCTTCCGGCCCTGATTGCTGCAACATCTGCCAGCAAAATTTTCTGGAACCGCTGTTATGAACCATGGCGGATTGCGCGTGATACCCGTCTGAAAGACACACTTCCCATCCCGTGCCACAGCGAAAATGGATCTGTGTTGTGGGAACCATGGACCATTCGCAAAAAAGACGGCACACCTTACCGCGTCTTCACGCCCTTTTATCGCAACGGATGTTTATCTGCACCCCCACCGCGTACACCGTTGCCGGAACCCGCGCATATTCCCCTTTATAATGCGGACTGTCCATCCGCACTCCCTCTTGAACGCCTCGCGCTTCTCCCCACCTCTCCGCGTTGGGATACAGGGATGATGTCCTATTGGCAGGTGGGAGAAATTGCTGCGCAAAAACGCCTCGATCACTTTCTGGATCAGGGGTTAAAAGGGTATAAAGACGGGCGGAATTTCCCCGAAAAACCCCATACGTCGCGGCTGTCCCCCCATTTACATTTCGGGGAAATTTCTCCACATCAGGTCTGGGCGGCTTCGTCCTATGCCGGTATCCACCACAAAGCCGAATCCGATCTGGATTGTTTTCATTCCGAACTGGGATGGCGGGAATTTGCACATGCCCTGCTCTATGACATTCCCTCTTTGCCGGAAAAACCGCTCAACCCCAAATTTGAATCCTTTGATTGGGCCGGTGTCGATCCGGATTTGCTGCACCGCTGGCAAACAGGACGCACAGGATACCCGATTGTAGATGCAGGATTGCGGGAATTATGGGCGACCGGATATATGCACAACCGCGTCCGGATGATTGTAGCTTCGTTTTTGGTCAAAGATTTGCGGTACCATTGGCGACATGGCGAAGACTGGTTCTGGGACACATTGGTTGATGCCAATCTGGCGAATAATGCAGCATCGTGGCAATGGGTTGCAGGATGTGGTGCGGATGCCGCGCCATATTTCCGCATATTCAATCCAACCACCCAAGGCGAAAAATTTGATCCGAATGGCACCTATATCCGCCAATGGGCCCCGGATTCTGCGCGGATCCGCCCCATTGTCAATCATGCCAAAGCCCGCACAGCGGCCCTCGAAGCTCTTGCTGCAACCAAATAGGCCGCACAGATCTGGCAGCAATATTATGTTTGCTGCATTATCCCTGTTGCCGTCCCTTGATCAGGTTATCCACCACACTGGGGTCTGCCAGAGTGGAAATATCGCCCAGACTATCCAGTTCGTTGGCCGAAATTTTGCGCAAAATCCGCCGCATGATTT